>JAFAPF010000043.1 GCA_019247245.1 Rubrobacter sp.
CACTTATAAAGAAGTATTCTCTGGACATTACGCCGTGCGTCCCTTCGCAATTCTCTCGAATTAGAAGTCCTAAGCCAAGAGCTTCGTCAGTATCACTATAGAAAGGTGTCATGCAGGGGGCTGCGGAGAAGACAGTATAGCAGCCTCAATTTCGCTTTGCCTCGTGCGACGATAAGCTAGCAGTTCGGTCACTACTATCCGAATGATCTATTGTCTGTACTCTAAGACACTTAGTACTTTAAAGCACAGAAAATTCCATCTATCATCCTTCGATGCTCTAGACATCCCAGTCGATGCTGCTTCAGTCATGAGTAACACTATTAATGGCTGCGAGAATAAGGCCTCGGCGTTGGCGGCGGGTCCGCCGACCGATCTGACCCGATTTAATGGTGGCCTATAAGAGTGCCTTGACCTCAACCAGTCGATCGGTTTAGCAGCCCGCCACAGCGCCCAACTCGGGACCGCGTGGCCTCATAGGAGCACGCCCTACCCAAGGACCTCGTCACAGTCTTGCCGAATCTCGAGCGCTAGGACAAATATGGAAAGCGTTGGCGACCATAGAAGAAGTGGAGGAGCTATGCAAAGGGGAGCAGATGATCGGGGTACACCGGTTTTCGTGGGCGTAGACACGCACTCGGACGTGCACCTCTGCGTGGCCCTAGATCGGGCCAGCGCCTGGACATGCTGGCTGGTCTCCAACGATCAATCCGGCTACGCACACCTCTTGGAGTGGGCCCTGGGATTCGGCACCTCGGTTGTGGCCGGGATCGAAGACACAGGCAGCTATGGCGCCGGGCTCTCACGCTTTGTGAGGAGCAGGGATATGCGCGTGGTGGAGCTCAACCGCACGAGCTGCCACACCGCCAGCACCGCCGCCACGGTAAGTATGACGCCGCTGATGCCGAGGCCGCTGCTCGTGCGGTCATGGCCGGAACCGCTGTGGGCGAGCCCAAGAGCGCCGACGGAGCAGCGGAAATGGTACGCGCCCTCAGGACCACCCGACGATCGGCAGTCAAGGCCAAGACCCAGACGGCCAACCAGCTCTGCACGCGCTGATGTCCACCGCCCTGTAGCAGCTCAAGGAGAGCCTCCGAGGGTTCGCAACCAAGGGGCTCGTCGAGAAGGCCTCGCGCTTCCGCTACGACGCGGAAGCAAGCGACCCGGTCGCAGCTACCAAGTTTGTCCTACGCTCCGGGGCCCGCCGTTACCGTGCGCTTTCCGAAGAGATAGCTGAGCTTGACGTGCAAATCGAGCGGCTGATGAGACAGAGGGCCCCGGAGCTGGTAGCGCTCGACGGCATGGGGCCGGACACAGAGCAGCGACCCTGCTCATCGCCGCCGGCGATAATCCCGAACGTCCTGGGAGCAAGGCTGCCTTCGCCCACCTGTGCGGGGCAGCACCCGTGCCGACCTCCTCCGGAAAGGTAGTCAGACACCGCCCCAACCCCGGCGGCAACCGCGACGCCAACCGAGCGCTGCACGTGGTGACGCTCAACCGCATGAGGTGCGACCCTGGCATCCGACGAGCATACGTCGCTCGACGCACCGCTGAGGGCAAGTCCAAGAAGGAGGTCATGCGCTGTCTCAAGCGTTACATCGCCCGTGAGACCTACCGCGCTATCCTAGCTAGTACGCCTCCTTGCATTCGGCCGGGCTGATCTCCGACTACGAAGGTTGACTAACATAGGAGCGTCGAGGTTTGACCGCTTCTTTATGGCAGACTAATTGTCGTGGGTACCAAAAAGGGTCGAGCCTGTTGAAAAAGTGGTTGTCGTACTAGTCGATGCTCCAAAGCAAGACCAAAACATCTAAAACCCGAGCCAAGACCCTCCAAAACCGAGATTTCAAGGCCCCTGAGCGGGATCAGAAACGGACATGAAGGAGTTTTTCAACAAGCTGGGTGATTTATGACACACGTAGCAAACGTTATGGCTGAGGCTTATTACTACGCCCTTTGCCGCAGGCTTATGAACAATCCTAAGTAAATTAGCCCTACGCCAACCACACTAAGCGCTAGCCATAAAGGTGTAGATATCGTGGTCTCGATAAGGCTCCTGAGAATGTACATCGAATCAAAAGGTGGTCCCGCTTGCCCGCCAGAGGATGCGTTTTCTGGTCTAAGTATTGCGGGCAGTTGTTCAAGGATCGTAGAAAGCCGTTGTTGGACCACCGCAGACAGTAATTGCACTAATAATTCTATACTTGTCCCTACCACTCCTACTACCAAGAGTAGTATCCCGAAGGTAGTAATACCGGCTCCAATGACTAAAGAGCCTCCTGTATGTCTTTGCATCCGACATTCATACCCTCATAAGCAGAAAATCTATCTTCTACAGCACTCGTCATAACCGGACTTCTGGGTTTCTGAGAATTGCTGCTGGTTGCTAGCAGAACACCCACCAACGCTTGGATAAGGAGGGTGACTCCTTTGCCTCCTCTAGTTGGTGGTCCCAGAATAGCTCCTTTCGCCCGTCGGGGAACAAAACCTCAAACGCTGTGTACTCAGGGGCTCCGTAGTGCTTCTGTATCGTACCGATCAACCCTTGCTAGGTCGGCTTTTCTGTAGTCCAAGTTCACCCGCACCATCGTGCTGACCCGCGCGTCCTCTAACTCCATCGACTTCACCCCATATCAAAGGTCACATCGCCGTCTGTGTCTGTAGGGGATAGTGTCCCCGAAATATCCGTCGTCATTAGTGTGTGGCCTCCTACCTCCTAGTTAGAAAAAAGAGGGCCGAAGCTCTTAAGAGCCCCGCCCTCCAGATCCCTTTCCCACCAAGGGGTATGTCACAAAAGTGAGGATGATTCAGTACCCTGGAGCACCATGATGTGCCGTAGAACACCAAAACCTTCTCTTGGGATAGTCATATGATGGGGATACGCGCCTATCATAAAACCACCCTCTTTACACCACAGAGCTATTACTAAGGCACCCCTGATCTTCTCGGGGGTGCCGATGAGGTAAGGAAGCGTAGCAAAGGCTTTGGGTCCAACACCAAGTCGAGGGAGGCCGCCTGATACGTCAACGGGTACCTTCCCTTTACTCCGACTACATCGAGGACGACGAGCACGACAGTCTGGATAGCTATTCCACCTAGGATGTTGCCGATCGCGATGCCAAGGTTCTGACTCAGAGCGGCACTTGAGATTATGGCAATCTCGGGGAGGTTCGTGGCGATCGCCAGGAAGATCACGCCTCCGAGCGCCTGTCCAAGACCGAAGTGCTCGGAGAGAACGTCTGTGGTATCGGAGAGCTTTATGCCCGCGAACCATACGGCTGTCGCGGCTGCTAATGAAAACGAATAGCAAGCCTGGCAGAGATAATGAGCTCAAGATGGCTCCTTTCTACAGTACCGGCCTTCGATTTGTTGGGAGAGACTGCGAATCAGATAGATACCCACATTCATGCCGTGCTTACCACGTCGACGATCAACCGTAGCGACGCGTCTATGTCACTGAGCAATGAGCCACCACTCAACGGAGCACAGGCAAGTGGATCGTTTCGGAGCGACCCGTTAGCCCTGCCGCTCGTCGACCCTGCCCGAGCCATCGGCTCTTGGTCTTCATCGTAAACCTCCTCTCCTTTACGTTACCGGGTTTCCTGAAAAACACCTTTTAGAAGGGTCTGCCTCCTGAGAACGAGGCAGTGTCATGGATTCTGGGGTGATGACTTCCTTTCTTTGTCACGTGGGTGCTCTAGGTTGTCATAAAGGCAACGGGGCAGCCCCCTACAGACGCGAGCTCTTTAGTTGCAGCAGAGTAACCTGATAAGCTACGGGTGTGAGCGAAGGAAAAGATATGCGCGTTGCGCCTCTCTATTGGGCTAAACACACGGACGGCTTCCCCATAGATCCAGGGTACGCACTGGGAGACGTAAAAGCTTTCTGTTTTTTTAGCTCAGAGGATTGGGCGTGGACTTTCGTCAAATGTGTGAGGCAGTACCATCAAGCAACGGACCAGGTAGTGATATTGGATACTCACGAGCCCGCGACGCAGAGCGATTGGGAAGTGGATCACACCGCCGACGTAGGCCGTCTACTCGCCCTGTGCGATAAAGTAGCTCGAGCTGCGAGCGAGAAGATCGAACCAGAAGGACTGTTTATAACCGCTCCTTATGAACGATTTATCATAGACCCACCTACGCATCTTTCTGACATACCTCCGTTGATGACCCTTGAGGATATAAAAGCTGAGATCTGGCGCAGGGCTGAAGAAGGGGTCTCCTGGTAATTTAGAGGCAACGGGGCAGCCTCTAGAGCACGTGCTCTTCCGGGATGCAACTAGACCGTGTACGGTGGCAGTATTCGACGCCGTGAGGCCCGCCCCCCTCCTCCCCAGCCTTACACTACTTGAGGGGCACATTCTTCGTCCCACTTCCTTACGTAACTGAAGACTTCCGCACATCCTTAATTTACCGATATTACTCCGGATTCATCTATAATTTCTGTATGATATGGGTCATGGTTAAGGAGGCTGATCTAAACCGGCTAGACGTGCCGGAGGATTACCAGGTACTAGACGCAACGGCTTTGGGTAGGCGGTTGGGATTCAAGCGGGACACGGTGCTTGCGTACTCATCTAGGAGAAACTTCCGACGCATACCTCGCCCCAACCGCCTGCTTGCTGTGGGACCTATCTAGTACGAGAGGAGCGTTAAAGAATGGGAAACCCAAGAGGAGGATTAGAAGCATGGTGGGTAGGCTATAAGAACCGGGGGAGGGTAAGTACCAATGAGTATGTGTGCTGCTATTAAGCTGGATGGAGCCAGATGTAACTACCAAGCAACGCCTCTCACGCCGGCCGCTTTGCCGGTTGCCACGTGAGGCCTTCGTCGGCTGAGTGGATGATGTCATCCGCGCCGGAAACAGCGACTGGTCCGGCGATGCCATCAGTGACAGCGAACAGCTCGTTGGTCGTGTTGCTCGTCGCTCTCGTCCAGGTGATCTCGTCTGCCGAGGTGAGCACAACCCCCCCGCCACCAACCACTATCCATCCTTGAGGCGTTGCCGAGACGCCGCGCAACGTCACGTTGACGCCAGAGTCCGCCTCTCGCCAGTCGGTGGCATTCTCCGAGCGGAGAATGGTCCCGCCTACTCCCACCGCTACGTACTCCGAGGGGCTCGCTGTTACCGCCCGGAGCGTGAAGTTCGTGGCGGGGTCTGCCACCTTGGACCACCTCTTGCCGTCGGGCGACGTAATGATGACGCCATCCATACCGACGGCAACGAAGCCAGCGGGCCCATACACGATGGTAAAGAGCAAGTCCTTCGTGGGGCTCGCCACCTGGGTCCACGTCGAACCATCAGAAGAATTGAGGATCGTTCCACCCGCACCTACCACAACATGGAGACCGTTGGCGGCAGCACTAGACCATAGCTCCTGCCCAGTTCCGGAGACCTGCTTCGTGAACGATGTACCGTCGGCGGAGGTGAGTATGGTGCCGCCGGCCCCGGTCACGACCCAGAGGCCCTCGCCATACTGCGCGCTGCGCAGTTCGCGATCGGTCAATGCAGGCGTCGTGCTCCAGCTGGTTCCGTCAGTTGAAGCTAGGACCGTGCCGGCGTTGCCGACCGCCACGTAACTGTCACTCGATGCTCCAACACCGTAGAGCGCCGCTACCTGTTCGTGCTCACCAGTGAATGTGGCGCCGTCAGGCGAAGCCAGCAACGTACCGCCTGATCCCGTGACGACCCACGTTCCATCGCCGTAGGCCGTGCGCCACAGTTCTGTTCCGGGCACACCTGGGTTGCGAGCTGACCACGTGATGCCATCAGGAGAAGCGATCACGGTGTTGTTCGAACCGACCGCGAGGAACATTCCCGAACCGAAGCCGACACCGCGCAAGGCGTTCGTGGTGCCGCTCTCGCGCTTGGTCCAGGTCACGCCATCCGGAGACGTAAGCACGACGCCCCCGCCCCCGGTGACGACGAACGTGTTGTTACCATATGCGACATCCCACAGCCAGTCACCGTTGTTCTGACGCACCGTCCATGCCGAACCATCAGTTGATGTCGTTATGGCGCCTTGATCAGTAACTGCCACGAAGACGCCGTTGGCGTACGCAACATCGAAGAAATCGCCGGTCACCTGAGCGGCAACGGGAGTCCATTGCACGAGGTCGGTCGAGCGAAGGATGGTGCCGCTCTCGCCGACCACGACCCATACACCATCACCAAATGCCGCTCCTGAGAGCATATGATTGGTCTTGGTTTCGCGCTTTGTCCAAGTCCAGGTGTCTTCCGACGAAAGGATCGTGCCGCCTGTCCCTACCGCTAGATAGGTCTTATCATCAGTCGCAGCGCCACGCAATGTCTCGTCCGTCGGGGAGGGTACACGCTGCCAACTCTTCCCGTCGGTAGAATTTGCAATCACCCCACTGTTACCGACGACGACGAAGCCCTTACTTCCATATGTGGAAGCCCACAGCAGGTTCGAGCCGATACCGGCTCCCGCCGATGACAGGGAGGTGGTGCCCCTGTCCGCGGTCGTGCCAGTCGACGGCGATGAGTTACTCGCCTCGTTGCTGCTGGCACACGCGGAGACGATCGCTGTGAAGACGACCAGGCCCAGCACGAACAACCAGTACCGCGAGGGCGAACGTTGGTCAGCCGCGTCGCGGTTGTCCGTCAACGGCCAACGCTCAGTCGTTCGACTGCTCTCGTTCGGCATGCTGGCCGCTGTAGACGACGCCCTGGGATAGTCCGGTGGCAGGTTCACCTTCTGGTTGACCTGCTTCATCTCTTACTCCTCGCACTGTGCCAACCCAATATCGGTCGTTTTTGAAACACACTGCAGGATATCGAAAACGAACCAGGTTGTTGAAAAAGTCGTTATCGGATCGGTCGGGGCTCCAAAACAAGTACTAAATAGGCTCAAAACCCCACAAAGGCAGGGACTTAAGCCCCTGAATGGGTCTCAGAGAGGGGGGCACGAAGAAGTTTTTCAACAGGCTCGGCGCTCACGTCGGATCTCTTTGATTTCTCCTGTTTTGCAGGTATTTATGTGGCGCGCCCGGCAGGATTCGAACCTGCGACCCGCGGATTAGAAGAGCGAGGCGACATGTTCACTGGGATTAGTCGGAGTTAGAGATCCTCCTACCTAAGCCTTTTGGTGTTCGCCTCGGTTCACCAGCGTTAACCGGCTCTACTGTAAAACTACTGTATTAGAGGAAAGGGGTCTGAGTCACATAAAGAGATATCCGGCCCTTGTATACAAATGTAAGAGCGGATAAAGGGACAAATCGATGAAAAACAGGTCTCTCGTTAGGGTGCCGTTCGGAAAAGAGGTATCCAACGAGGCTACCAGCTGATACTGTCATAGGGTACTTATTTCTACATCCACAACCTTTAGAGTTTATCTACGTACGCCCCCCAACCTCTTGGCGGTGTACTGGCGTGAGTAACAGCTTGTCTACCACTCCGAAATACCGAAAGGAGCTGAGTAAAGGTTAGAATGCCCCCCGAGCTGCAGAAATAAGCGCATGAGGGGGGAATAGACATGAGCGCAAGCGGCTTACTCTCGAGGCTACTCGGGAGAGATGCGGACGAGGACGACTCTAGACCCTATTCGGCCGAGGAGATCGAGACGAGGGGCTCCTGGAAAAAGAAGGAGCCTGAAGAGGTGCGACAGCTACGAGCCTTGAGCATTCAGCGTAGCACTGGGACGATCGCCAGCCTGCCACCTACCGTCTCGCAGGGACATGCGGAAACAAGTGTAGAGCTCACTCATGAAAAGCCTGCGCGTGAAGGAAAGCAAACCTCTGACCTAGACACTCGCAACGTGGTGATAGATGCTCTACGGGGCCTCGCCATCTTGAGTGTCGTGGGAACCCACATTGCCGGACAATGGAAGTATACTCCGACCGACTTCGGAGGTTCACTGCCGCAGCTAACCCTCCCTTTTTTGAATGTAGACGCCATAGACTTGGTTTTTTTGGGTACTTTAGGGCGTCCCGCCTTGTCAACCTTAGGAGTTTATCTATTCTTCCTCCTGAGCGGCTACCTGCTTCTCGGGTTAGAGGATGAGAGAAAGCGTAGGGGCACCTACAGCGTGCGCTCCTACGCCCTACGACGAGCGCTGCGCATCTTGCCCGCCTATTACGTCGCGATAGCGATCGTCGTGGTCATTGCATCGCTCATATTTTCCTCTGCCATCTCTCATGAATACATGGTCAAGTGGGGAGTTTTGCATCTCTTGTTTCTATACGCAATTTTGGAACCCGTCAACGGGGCTGTATTGCATACCTACTGGTATTTGAATGTCGAGATGTTTAATTATTTATTGCTACCGTTCGTCGTTGCTTTGTTGCCGCGGCTGCGGCAACGTCTTGCACTCTCGGGGCTGCTATTCGTCCTTTCTTTAGGTGTACAGGTGTATATAGGCCAGAACGGTCTTCGCAGCGTAGAGGCTCTCGAAGCGGGTGCGCTCAACCTCTGGTTTCTATCCGAATTACCGGTTGTGATGTTCCTCTTTATGGTAGGGGGATTGCTGCGGATGACGATTGAGCGCTTGGGTAATCAGAAGCAGTCGCGGTGGCTTCCTTTGGTCAGCTCGGTTTTGCTCCTAGCGTCGTTGTCATTGTACGCGCTGCAGCCGTTGTTTGTTGCTAACCCTTTTATAGAGGAAATTCTGGGCAACGGGCAGATAGCGGTAATTGCTTTCTTTGCCTCAGCTGTGCTTGGTGCGCCGCTCTTGTCTAAGCTGTTGCGTTGGAGACTTCTAGCCTCCATAGGTCTGATCAGCTACTCGATGTATCTCTTAAACGACATAATTTATGCGGTAGCAGGAGCGGCCGGTGTTCTAGACCTCGTACGAGACTGGGCGGTGAGCGGAGGGTCCTCCTTAACGATGTGGATTGCCTTCTTTGCCTATATGGTAGGCCTCTTGGAGGTATGTATTATCGTTTCGCACCTCAGCTACCGTTATGTAGAGAGACCATTTCTGCGCAGCAAAACCTATTTGACCGCTGCGCCAAGCACTGCGGACTGCGCGAAGGCGAATTGTTGGAGTTGAAGTGGTAAGACATAGATTTGGATGCGGGCAAACTCTCCGTGTGGCGCACGCTATCGGAGACTCGTACAGGACCTAAATTCGAGCGTCCGAAGAACGATAAGGGTTGCTCTAAACGCTTACCCAAAAATCCATAGAAGCCCTCAGAAGCCACAGTACGCCAGAACGAGGAGCGTCTAACGTTAGGCTCCGAGTAGGAAGACCACGGTCTAGTATCTCCCTCCCAGAGAGGTACCGCGATGAACTCAAAGAATCTAATCGCTCGCAGCTTCAAGCCTATCCTTGTAAAGGTCGGGCTACCCAAAACGGAACGTTTGCATGACCTACGCCATACGTGCGCCACACTTCTACTTTCCAGAGGCGTGCCCCAGAAATTCGTGCACGAACTTCTGGGGCACGCCAACATCTCGATAACCCTTCACCTACACTCACGTGCTACCAGGTATGGGTGATGCTGCCGGAGCGATGGACGAAGCACTAGGCTGAACAGGTTAGAGTCAAAAAGACTCAACACTCGCGTCGGGCCTTTTTATCTTCTCCTGTTTTGCAGGTATTTATGTAGCGCGTCCGGCAGGATTCGAACCTACGATCTGCGGACTAGAAGTTCTAGCCCACACGTTTCTGGAAGTATCAGAAACGGCTTGTTCAGGCCGGATTCTCTCGCCATGCGTTGCCTGATGTTTTTGGTCGTGTACATGGGTTGGTGTAACAATTGGTGTAGAAAACCTCTACAGGTCACGTTAGCACCGTAGCCAGGCTAATCAATATTCGCCTTGGACCACTACACCGATTTGCACTATTATTGGCTCACTCGCCCCTTCAGTAATGCTTCTTTGAGAAGACCTCGTACCTGAGCACTACTGTGTCTATGGCGTTGCGGTCCAACTTGCTTACAAACCGCTGTAGGTCCTATATTCTCAGGTTACCCGGACACGTTCGCTTCGAAAACACGTGGACTCACCCCAATGAGTTGTCGAAACGCCTCTAATGAGGCCACCAACTCCTCGGAGCGAACATCCCTCGTGATGAAGACGACGCGCGAACGGTGATCCTCGTCGGGCCACCCTTCGAGGTGATTAGGCGGGTGTATGACGTGCTGGACACCGTTGAGCAAGATGGGTCCTGCCTCACCGACATCGAGAAGACCCTTCACACGCAAGACGGACTCACCCCGCGCATGAAGGAGCA
>JAFAPF010000421.1 GCA_019247245.1 Rubrobacter sp.
GAAGCATACTTCGCTCCTTCTTGATTTCTTCGCTTATCACGCTGCCAAAGCGGGCGCCCAAGACAAGCACCCCTGTAAACAGCAGCCCGGCGGACCCTGCAAGCAACCCTACGATTAAAGACAACAACATCTTCATCTATGACTCCCAAACTCCAATAAGAAATACTGATGTATCAATATATAGCAAATACTAACGAAGTATATCATATAGGTAGTCCGTATTCTACCGCGATCTCTCTTAGCGGCGGGTTATATGTCTAGAAGCTAGAATGCCGCTTTTTACATTCCCGGAAGTTCGGACAAGTCGCATTCTCATTAGTTCGCTATGCTACGCTCTGTCTGGTGATCAAACCCTTGCGTCTCTACTGCACCAAAGAGAGGAGAAGAAACCGATGCAAGCCACCATATCCCCAGGATTTCGGAAGCTGCTGCAAGAGCCCGCCTACTGCCAGATCGCGACCTTGATGCCAGATGGATCGCCGCAGATCACCCAGGTCTGGGTGGACACGGATGGTGAGCACATCTTGATCAATACTGCAGAGGGTCGGCAGAAGGAACGGAACGTGCGCCGCGACCCGCGCGTCGCGGTCAACGTGGTGGACCCAGCGAACGCGTGGCGTATCGCTATTGTGCGCGGCCGAGTGGTGGATATCACAACTGCAGGTGCTGACCAACTCATTGATCAGCTGGCGAAGAAGTACCTGAACGAGGACACCTATCCATTCCGGCAACCCAAGGAAGTGCGCATCATCCTGAAGATCTTGCCGGAGAAGATAAACGAGATAGGGCTTGAGGAAGTAGCCTAAGTAGGTAAAATAGAGCCGTGTAACACCCCTGGGGCTTGGGCTACCTGCTAGCAGCCCAGGTATTGGCAATCAGTAAAAATGGCCGAGGTTAAAGCCCCGGTACAACAGTCTATGAAGATTAGAGCCCCTGCTCTTAGCCTATACCAACGGCATCTAACCCTAACTCTATCTCGCCGCCCGCATCCCCAGTGAAAATACCGCCACTGCCACCCTCGTCGCTACAACAGAGTCGCCTCCCGACGAGCCAACTTCTGGATCCGCCATGGCGGGGGCAACCGCCACCAGAATTACCTTGATGCGCTTCATAGATACGCTACCTACCTTTTTAGGGGTTGAAGAAGGAGGTTTCTTCTTTATTCGTCCACCCACATTAGCTAGCGCCGTAATAAGGTTAGCTGGTATGTAGTGTATAAGCCAGATGCACCATTCTTGCCGACACGATTACGCCTTAACCCATAATAGAGTACCGCTGTCACCTCTAGTGGTACATGAGCTCAGTGCCACAGCACCTTGCTGCCCACTCAGGCAGGCCGCACGACTGGCAGCCAGCCAAGAGCCTTGACTGCACCATCAACCTCCTCGTAGGGTTCGCCGCCACAACAATATCCCAGCACCCGCCATGCCCATGAACCCCGTTAGGACCCGCCAGCAACAGAATGTTGGGGCCACCAGAACTAGGCAATGCCTGCCGACTGCCAGCGGCAGATGTACCAAACTCGAAAGCGGCTAACAGGTTATTTGCCTCGATGTCTCGGTTGGTGAGAGGCTGCTGCAGTCCGTAGCGCCTACTCTACGAACCATCAACACCCCTACGCTGCCCAAGAATCGGCGGCGCCAGCCCATGCTCCTTTCCCTCACCTTCTTTCCGCTTTACGCAGGTATATTGTCATGGCGACACTCGGTGCACCGAGGGCTGTTTCTAGGCGAGAATTGCGATGATACTCGTCGCCGACGATTCCGCTCCTACCAACCAATGATGACACCTAGTGTGGCCTGGCGCACCCCTCGCCCAGATGCACCAAAGAGCTCGTGCCAATAGGGCTCTGCCGTTGCCTTTAGTGGAGGTTCCCTATACGGCGTATGTGGGCAAAGATACGGGATAAACTAATAAAAGGAGGTGTTCATGACAGGAATCCTGTTGGGGATCGCTGCCCTGCTAGTGGTACTCTGGGTGCTAGGTAAGATCATCTTCGGTATAGCTGGCGCCCTCATCCATCTGCTACTTGTGATCGCAGTGATTGCGATCATCATCAGCTTGATCAGAGCTGCAATGCGAAGGGCATAGGGTCTCCCTAGTGAAGCAACTCCTTTCACCGTAGCAAATAGCGCTAGAGAGCTTGCACCCATCCTCTAGGTGTAGGCAGCTGCCTCGTTGCCTCTGGCATAGCAAGTTCAAGAAACGCATTCTCGTAACTCACCAAACGTGCGGGCATGAAAATTAGGGCCGGGGTTGATAGCTCCGGCCCTTTATCTATCGCTACGGCTTTATGGGGATCTGTGAGCCATCAGCTTACGTTAGTCCCAGCTCGTCGTAGGCTTGACCTAAGCTACCTCCCCCAAGGCTGATATCGCCCGAAGAGCTGCCGCTCTGGGTAACGCCTTGCTGGTTGCCCACGCTACTGCTACCCCGCTACTTACTCCTCCGCCAACTCAATACCACCGCCGGATCCTCCTCTTCGCGTAACGCCTCGTTGGTTACCCCTGTCGCTGATATCAAACGTTTGACCGACATCACCGCTGCTGAAGCCAAGGAGGCTGGCTCGTCGCCTCTTCTAAGGGCATAAAAAGAGGCTGAGTGAGAGACTCGGCCCTCCAGTCGGGCTTGCTAATGCCGCGCCGCTAACGCGCCATGTGCACCTTAAATGGGTAATGCTAGCTCAACGTCGTGCACTGCTAGGGCTTTTATGTGGATTGCCGCCTCTAGTCGCAACGCTATCTTTGGTAGAGTATCCGGACACGAGAGAAGAAAGGAGCCAGAAAGATATGGTGGAGATCCCGAAGGCCGCGCTCGTCGAGCGCATTCGCAGCCGCAGCGGCCCCGAAGCAGCGGACTCGGCGAACGACGAACTCCCCGATACACTCGACCTCGATTCGGACACCGACGCCAGGCTACTTCGTAGGTACGACCTTGAACCCGACGAGCTACGCGAGGAATTTGGTGGAGGATCGCCATCCACGGGCTAGAGAACGTGTAGCTCCAGAGCCTGGTACCCTTCGCCTAGGTTCTTTCCGCTGCAACGTCTTGGGCATAGGTTCCTAAGCACAAAAAGCTCCGCTGGCGTTGTAGCCCTCCTAAGGCGGCCTCATCTCAAGTCGCAGCATCCGGTAGAGCATATTTTTCTACCTACGTACGAAGGACAGGAGCGAGCTTCGAAGAGGCAGAGGTCGTAGAAGGCGATTGACTCCCCACACTATTGCAAATCCTTGACGGGGAACAGCCCCGAAGAGGGCGTTTTGGCTCGAATAAGACAAAAAGATTAAGGTCGGCCCAGCCGACCTAACTGAGCATGTTAGTACGCTCCTAAACAGGCTCGCCACCAAGACAGGCGCAGGCCAATTCTTCAAACGCCAATTTTTCACACGCACTGGCCAGATACCAAAGGCGAAGATGTAACCCGGTAGGTCGCGCAGAATCGGCACGCGTAGCAGCAGGCGAAGAAGTAGTGGCGGCGTGAAAGACACGTCCGAACGAAGCGCGCTTGCCAAGACGCGCCTTTGCATTAAAGCTTGGACTCCTTGAATAAAGCGGGTCGACCACTCTCGCCGCCGTTGTACCGCTGTCAAGTAACGAAAATCCAAGTCCTTAAGTTGCATCTGACTCTTCTTAAGCGGCTCGGTGAGCACGTTAGCCGCGACAACGGCATCTTGGATGGCGCAGTTGATGCCTACAGCTCCGATCGGGCCCATCACGTGGGCGGCGTCCCCGATCAGGAGCAGCCCTGGACGGTACCAAGTGGGGCACCGACTCGACTCGACCGAGAGCAACGATGCCTGCTTCCAATCCTCAAGGTATCCCAACCGGTCGGCGAACTCGGGCATCAATTCGGCGTAAGAACGCCGGAGCGCCTCTATCCTAGCGGCACACAGCTCTGGATAGGTGCCCTTCAGTATTACGTAGCCGACCTGCTAATGATCGTAGCGGTCGAGCCGCACCGCGATATGACCCCAGCCAATCTGACCGAAGGTGCCCTCATTATCATCTGACTCCCGGAGCAGGCGCCACTAGAGCACGTCCATAGGTGGCGAAGTCTTGATCGGCTCGAAGCCCGCCAGGCGTCGCACCCGCAAACCGCGTCCATCCGCGCCCACCATGAGCAGCGTGCGCACCTCGTGCGTCCTGTGCTTTCCTTGGTAACGGACGCCTCGGATCACCCCGTGCTTCTCGACCAGCTCTCGCACCCGCGCGTTTATCACCTAATCGAAAGTTTGGTAGCGTTTCGCCTCCTCGGTGATGAATTGCAGGAAGCTAGATTGGGACATCATCGTGATGTACGGAAAGCGGGTCTTTAGGCGCGAGAAGTCTACAGGCGTGAACGAACCTGCGGCGGTTCGGAAGGAGAGGTTATGAATTTCAGTATGACATACACTTAGTAGACAGTCAGCCAACCCTTGCTCGTCCATCAGCTCCATGACCGAAGGGTGGATGGTGTCGCCGCGAAACTCACGTTCGAAGTTCGGGTGCGCCTCCAGAAGCGTTACGTCCACTCTTTTGCGTGCTAGCAGCAGCGCCAGCATCACACCACCCGGGCTACCGCCGACGACGCAGCATGTCGTTTGCTCTACTTTCCGGGCTTCATCCGCCGCTTGGGCCTGTCGAGAGTCTGGAGCCACGTGAGCGGTCATGGAATCTCCTTCCTAGCGCGTTATGAAGTCTTAAGCTTGGGAGCGGTAGCATGCAAGCATGCCGCCGGTATCAAGGATCCGTTACTTCTAACAAGCAATCGCATCGTTATACTTCTAGTCTTCCGGCTCTTGGTCGAGGGAATCTCCACCTCCTCCCAAGTTCTTCAGAGCGTTGGCCTTGAGCGTCTGGAGCATCACGCGTAGTTGCTCCAGCTGCGGAGCCGTCAGACCGCGGGTGAGGTGTCGGTCGAGGACGTGGATACGCTTCGCCAGCCCTGCCGCATGCTCTCGCCCCAGTTTGGTCAGGTACACCCGCACGAGGCGATTGTCCTCAGCGTGGCGCTCACGGCGTATCCATCCGTATCGGACCTCCATATCCTTGACCAGCAGCGTGACCATGCTCCTGTCGACGCATGTGATCCCCGCGAGCTGCTGTTGGCTGAGGCCATCGTAATGCGCCAGCTGGGTAAGCATCCAGGCAGCCGACCTGCTGACCCCAAGCTCATCATGGAAGACCCACCTCATAGCGTGGAGGGTACGGCCGATCTACTGAACCATCACCGTCCTCCCCTCGTGTACCAGCTGACCGCTCAAGGGTGGGCCACCTTCGGTATTCCAGGTGTTCTTACCTGGCATTCGTAGCCAACTCCTCTGCTTCCCTCCTCTACATCTCCCATCCGCCACCATCTGGCGAACGCCCTCCGAACCAGCGAGATCAATATATCCGATGTTGTTGATTTACAACAGTTGAGTACTCATATCTTTCTGCTGGACAAGGAATCTTGGGCGGAGAAAATTTCTTCGTTCTGCCCGCGGCTAGCACGTGTTGAGAACCGCGGGCAGATAGCATTTATGCATGCCGAAACTCTTCGATTCGGTCCTAGATGAGGAGTACCGGTAGATAACCCTTCCGATATATCGAAGTATCGGTAGTTTGTTGAAGTAGGAAAAGGTTACAATTATACTCTAGGGGAGCCTAATCTATAGATCAACTCGGAAGTAGTTACGCCAATCAAGCGAGCGTATTTCGAGCGCTTCCAACCCAAGTTAGTGTAGTGGAGTATGCCGCAGGGTAGTTGAAACCTGACCCTGGCTGGGAGTGGGCTCATCCGAGCCTACCTGCGTACTCCTCATCGGTTACCGTTGCCATCCAGTCAACGCCACCACTAGAGTTCGTGGCCGGCTTTACGGCCACGAGGACCATGAAGGTTTCGGGTCCTGCCCCATGCCAGTGCTTCTCACCTGGGGTGATGTAGCCGACGTCCCCGCTATGATCTCGATAACCGGCTCACCCTCTTTCTGTACACGTCCA
>JAFAPF010000489.1 GCA_019247245.1 Rubrobacter sp.
TCGTCGGAAGTCGACGGTTAGTCCTCGGCCAAGATCTTTAGGACCTCTGCGTGGAGGGCTGTGTTGTTGGTGGCAAGAAGTCCCCCAGAGTCGTAGGTCCAGGGTCCACCGGCGAGGTCCGTTACATGGCCGCCGGCTTCGGAGACTAGGAGGGCGGTAGGGGCATAGTCCCAGACGGTATTGCGGGTGCCTATGCAGAGGTCGAGGTAGCCCGCTGCAACCCAGGCCCCACGAATGCCCGCGCTACCGAGCGAGCGGAGTTGCCAGCACGAACGGAAGAGCCTCAAGATCCCGTTTTTGTGAGTTTGGTTGGCGGGCGGAAACGACACGTCTGCCCCAACGAAGGCGTGCTCGAGCTCCTCCGTCTCTCCGACGCGCAAGGCATAAGTCTTCCCTCCAGAGTCCCGAAAGGACCCCGCGCCGAGCCTCGCGTGGTAGATGTCGCCGAGACGTGGAGCGCCGACGGCGGCGTGCTTTACCTTTTTACCCTCAACGACGGAAATGCACGTACAGAAAATGGGGTTTGCTCGGGAGAAGTTGGCTGTGCCGTCCAGGGGATCAAGAAGCCAGGTATGGCCCGTGGGCGAGATCTTTCCCCCGCTCTCTTCAGAGAGGATAGCGTCGTTGGGGTAGCGTTCGCTTATCCGAGAGATTAAGAGCTCTTCACAAAGCAGGTCTACCTCGGTTACAAGGTCCTTCGGGGCCTTCTCCTTGATCTCACCAGGCGCTTCGTAGCGCAAGAGCTGCAACTCGCACACTTGGCGCGCTAAGTCGCGGACGAAGTGATGTAGTTCTTCGGAAGAAGCTTCCGAGGAGCTATCTGAGGTACTCACGCAGATTCTGGGTACGACGCTGCTCGCGGAGGAGGTTAAGAGTCTTCATCTGAATCTGCCTAACCCGTTCGCGGGTGATGTCAAACTCGCGACCGACCTCCTCGAGGGTGCGGGGCCTATCATCTCTCATTCCGAAGCGGAGCTCGATGATCTGGCGCTCCCTCTCCGGCAGCTCGTTTAAAGCCTCCCTGAGATGGGACTTCAAGAGCGCCTCCGAGACCGCCTCCGTCGGCGTTACGGTACCTGCGTCTTCGAGGAAGTCACCAAGGTGAGAGGAGTCTTCGTCGCCGACCGGGGTCTCGAGGCTGATGGCTCTCTGGCTGATCTCCTGCAAGCGCAGAATCTCCTCAACCGACACCTCGAGCTCGCGGGCGATCTCCTCGTCGGTAGGCTCACGTCCTAAGGTTTGCGTCATGCGACGGTGCGTCCGATGGAACTTATTAACCTTCTCGACCATGTGCACCGGGATGCGGATAGTGCGTCCTTTGTCGGCGATGGCGCGGGTGATGGCCTGCCGGATCCACCAGGTCGCGTATGTAGAGAACTTGTACCCCTTGTGATAGTCGAACTTCTCTGCGGCTCGGATAAGGCCAAGGTTGCCTTCCTGGATGAGGTCGAGGAACGAGACCCCCCGGTTACGGTACTTCTTGGCGATCGAGACCACGAGCCGTAAGTTCGCCTCGACCAGCCTATCCTTGGACCGTTTACATCCTCGGGCGATGCCCTTGGCGAGCCTTATCTCATCAGCATGCGTCAGCAGCTTGACGCGTCCGATCTCTGCGAGGTACATCCTTATAGAGTCGCCGGCCGCCACCGCATGTGCTATCTGTATCGCGGGGGTCTCTGGTAGCTGTGTTGTATCAGACGGCGAAACGGCCCCGGAGGCAACCGGGGCCGTTTCGCTGGTTTCCACGATGCTTATGGCTTCTTCTTCGAGGGTAGCGTAGAACTCCTCAACCTCAGCCGCCGAGAGCTCTCCATCCTGCAACAGATCCGCGACGTCCTCGGTGCTTATGAATCCCTGGGTCCTGCCCCGGTTCAGAAGCTCGTCCGTTCGTTCTGCCAGCAGCGCGGTGTTCTCGGTTGACATCCGTCTCCTCTCGTAGCCCAGGGACGCGTGGCAGTGAGCCCTCAACGCGCCTGTTTACCAACGCTTTATGAATTTTTGTGAAATAACCAGTCTAGGGTAACACACGGTTCGGGAAGCGTCACCGCGAATTTTAGTAACATTGTTCACACGAACGACACTGGGACGCCATCCGGTGATCGCGTTGTGGTTTGGCGCGCGTTCACCTCCCCGCTCTTGCTACACTACGGGATGTGGTCTTTCTGGATCGCGCACAGTTGTCTCGTATCCTAACGGAGCTTCCGCCGGAGGTGGACGGCGTTGAAGGGGTGACCCACGACTCGCGCCTCGTCGAGCCTGGATTTGCCTTTGTAGCGGTTCCTGGCTTTAAGCGCGACGGCGTGGAGTTCGTCCCGGAGGCTTTACGGCGTGGGGCAGCACTCATCGTCGCCGAACGCGGGATCCCCGCAGGCGTACCCTCGGTCCTCGTCCCCGACACCCGGAGGGCGCTTGCGGCGCTCGCATGTGCGGTGTTCAGAAACCCATCAGAGGACATGGCCGTTTACGGTATCACAGGCACCAACGGCAAGACCACGACCTCATATGTTTTGTACTCTATTCTCTCTGCCGCCTACGGGCCCGAGAAGTGCGGCCTCATGACCACCGCCGAAACGATCTTTGGGGATGAGCGACGTCCGGCCATCCGCACGACGCCCGAGGCCGTCGAAGCGCAGGGTACCCTACGAGAGATGGTGAATACCGGAGTCGAGCATGGTGTAGTGGAGGTCTCCTCGCACGGGATCGTCCTCAGGCGCATCGAAGGCACGCGCTTTGCGGGTGCGCTCTTTACCAACCTCACCCGAGATCACCTCGACTTGCACGGCTCGATGGAGGAGTACTACGCAGCCAAGCGTGAGCTCTTCCTTTGGGTTTCTGCATCGGGTCCGAAGCTCGCCAACGCTGACGATGCTTACGGGCGACGGTTGGCCGGGGAGATCCCAGGCGTAAAGACGTTCGGTGTTGCGGAGGATGCAGACTACCGCGTGGAAGACGTTGGGTCCGCGCGAGGGGGAACCTCCTTTCTGCTCCGCCACCCGGACGGCATCCTAAAGATCGAAAGCCCCTTGCTTGGCGGGTATAACGTCGAAAACGTTGCGGGGGCGGCGGCGCTTGCCCTGGCTTCGGGGGTGGGGGAGGAGGTGGTGGGTTATGCTGTACAGAAGATGGGGCAGGTGCCAGGCAGGTTCGAGCGAATCTCGGCGCCCGAATGCCACGGCTTTAAGGTGATTGTAGACTACGCTCACACCGACACCGGGCTTGAAGTCGTACTCAACGTCACACGCAGGATAGTAGAACAGGGGAAAGGAAATAGTGATTCCGGCCGGTCGGGCCGCGTCATCTGCGTGTTTGGGGCGGCGGGAGATCGAGATGAGGCGAAGCGTCCTGCGATGGGTCAGGTCGCGGCTAACCTTGCCGAGCTAAGCATAATAACCACCGATGATGCCTATACCGAGGATCCTGGAAAGATAGCCCGCGAAGTCGCGCTGGGATCCGAGGGTGGCCCTGGACGGTACGAGATCGTGCTCGATCGGCGAGCGGCTATAGAGCGAGCTTTGAGGGTTGCTGAACCTGGTGACGTAGTCTTCGTAGCAGGCAAGGGTCACGAGAGGATACAGCACCTCCCGGAGGGTGATGTGCCCTTCCACGACGCGAGCGTCATCCGGGAGCTGTTGGAGAAGCTTGAAGGGAAAGGTGGGTAACTTGCAAGACGGAGGCAAGGGCGAGGTGCTCCGGCGCTTGAAAAGCGTCGAGGGGCACGTCCGGGGCGTAGCGAAGATGGTCGAAGGCGGCGACGCCACCTACGCCGACGTCGTCCAGCAGACGAATGCGATCTTCTCGGCGATCCGAAGCATCAACACGGTTCTTCTGAGAGACTTTGTCGAAGAACGCGCTCAAAAGGAAGGAGCCTCCGAGGAGATGGTAAAAGACCTCATGAAAGCCATAGACCGGGTGGTGAAGTAGGGTGGATCAGGAAGCGAGCTGGGGATGAGACGTATTAACTCGCGCGCTCACTCCCTTGTTCTGTTCGGAGGAGTGTTGCTCCTGTCACTCTTGGGC
The DNA here is from genome assembly GCA_019247245.1 of Rubrobacter sp. Lineage (GTDB taxonomy): Bacteria > Actinomycetota > Rubrobacteria > Rubrobacterales > Rubrobacteraceae > Rubrobacter_F. The sequence continues at coordinate 4,018 of JAFAPF010000489.1, forward strand.
GGTGTTGCGGGGATGATTTCTTTCCTCCTGCTACGTGCAGGGTATAGCCCTCTCGTGTGGGGGCTGTTGCCGTTCCTTACCTTGCTTCTGGTCGCCCTCATACTCGCCACGGTCCTTTGGTGGGCCGCTGGCGGTACCCTGCGGTCGGGTGTCAGCCAACCCGACGCTTCTGGGGAGACACCGCGTGAAGGCTCACCCCCCGAAGGGCAACCTCGCGGAGGAGCACGCCGTAGGGATGATGTATAGTACGGATCCTATGGTCAGTGGTCGTCGCTTCAGAAAGCGACCGATTTGCAGGTAAATCAACGGTAATGACTAGGGGGGTGGCGAAAACATCAGGCCGACTTACTGCGATGGTACTACGACCCGCTACAGAGCAGTTTGCAGTATAGATAAACCGCAACATCATACGGTACATTAGTGCTGACGCAGAACGTTTCTCGGTAAGAAGCATACCTTGATGGGCAGTGTGAGTAAGTGAGTAATAATAGTGTAAACCGCTATTAGGAACTCAAGGGTTCTTTATGCGGGGCAGCTTCCGCTTAGCTCTGGCAGGGGAACTATTAGCCATTGCATCGCTCTTGGCTTGTCGATCTTCTCCAAATACCGGTGAACTAGGACCTTTTCTCTTCTGCCGACGTAAAATGACTACCCTCTTCGCTCCCACTTGTGCTCCCAGCAGAGTAACGCTTGCGCTCATGTGTGAGGCTGCCGGATCAACTTAAAGAGGAATTTACGCCTCCATCCTGTTCCACAGTATTTGGCCCGCGCTTCGGTAGCCGCAATGCTCGGAGCACTCCCAAGTGGCTTGAGCGATGATGGTTGAGAGCGCTCACCCAATGCCCTCGTGTCTTAGAGGCGATTGTTTATGATAGACGCTGTTGCGTTGGCGAGGCGTCGGGACTCGTGACGTCATGTAGATCAAATTGAGTGGCTGAGGTCGGAGCATGGCACTCAAAGGCTGAAAGCTGGGTAGTGCCAAACACCGTAACAGCAGTAGGAGTGTCACAGACTTGCCCCTCAGCTATCATCCCTTTGCCCAAAGGAGTACACGTCCCTGAGGGAGCTGTGTAAGGGGTGCCAGTGCACGATAGAGTACCTCCAGGATCGGGCACTGTATAACTACCTGACTGCTGTGCAGGAACAAAGACACTAACCGCTGGATTAGAGGCATTTTGCTGGGCCACAGCAGGGACGCTGGTGGCTAACAGCATCGCTACTAGCGCTGCAGCCAGCAGTAGCACCATCGACTTCTTCTTCATCGACATCATTTCCCCCTCCTTTTTTCTAAGCAATCCCAGCGAATCTCCGTTAGTCCGCTGTTGCTCTATTCACTATCTTATCTGAAACTCCTTGTGGTCGTTATTCATAGACCCTCCAGATGTTGGGCACCTGCAAACTTTCTAAGCGCTCATAGCGCTTCACTAAAGGGCTGCCGTTGTCTCCATGATCGTTTCTCTACACGCTCGTAACGTCACAGTGACTTCTGTTGCCCAGTAGTAGAGTCTTCTCGCAAACTCATTGACTGATGACGCCGCAGGCAATGCGGTCACCACTGTTGCCAGCCGGATTGGTCATTTGGTTATCCGCTTTGGCATAGATGACAAGCGAAGTGCCACCAGAATGGAATAGCGACGTATCGCTACTTGGGGCGAGTGTTACACCGTCGATTATCGTCTCATACACAGCGTTCCCGTTGTTACTTGTCACAAGGTTGACATATCCCCCGCATGGGGGCCCTGCGGGTTCTCCAACCCATGGTGTTTGCTGCCCGGATTGAAATGGGTACCGCAGATTGGAAGTTCGGAGGGGTACACTCGCCGGTTTCATGGATATAGATCCCATATTTTCCTGGGTTAGTTTCCGCGCCGCCAAGAAGATGTGTACACCATCCTGAGTCTCTGTAAACTCTACTGCCCCGACTGGGTTTACCTGATCTCGCTAAGCCGCGCTGTTGTTGTAGTGTTTGTGGACAGAAAGCTGGCAACGAGCACGATCGCTAGGATTGCTACTCTGAGTAACACGACCATTATGTGAATGACTTTGTCAAAAGCGTTCATGGGATGCTCCTTTCACAACTTGCTCCATGAGATATTGTCTCTTTTTGCATTCCGAGATTCCAAATATGCACCTGCTACCCGCACCTAACATACTGGGGCTCAGGCTGCCCAGTAGCTTTATTCTGCGAAGTTACCTAGGACAAGGTTTGCGAGTATCCGCATAAGTAGGCCTCCTAGTGGTTAAGGTTTTCTCACGGCCGAAATTGGAACTTACGCAGGAGGGTGCGGGAGAAGCTTCTCCGGAGCCGGACAAGCAGAATTACTGCAGCAGGAGCTGCACCAAGGTCGGCCGTTGGCGCCGTTGGAAGGATCGTCAAATCGATTGGCCCCTTTAGTATTACAGTAACCGAGTTAGAACAGTGCCGAACAGAGTGGGAAAACTGCTAGGCCTGGGCCAGTTTTCATCTTAAATAGGCTCAAATATCCCCTAAATATCCAATACACTAGGATGGGCCAGAGAATAGACGCTACGCAAGATGATGATGTATAGTCCGGCCTCTATGAGCGGTGAGTCGGAGACCGATATTGAGTGTCTTGAGAAGCGGCTTGTGGAGCTCGAGAAGCTCGCGGAAGAGCTAGAGAGTGCCCCGGATCCGAAGGTCGTGGACATCCTCAACCGCGCGGTGGCGCTTCTCGCGGAGGTCAACACTAACATCGAAGCTGGTCTCCTCAAGGCGGAAAGCGAGACACGAATGCTTAGCGATCTTCTCCAGAAGGTAGACTTCGAACCGTTCGACGTGGCTTTAGAAGACCTGAAGCGGCCTCCGGATGGGCCGTCGAGTGAGAGTTGATCGCGCTCTCGCCTCCCGCGTGCGGGAAGCGGCCCTCCTTGAAGGCGACTTCGTGCTCTCGAGCGGGAAGAATAGCCATCTTTACGTAGATAAGTACCTCTTTTCGACGGAGCCTGATCTCTTACAGGATCTGGCTTACGAGATCTCTGCCAGGCTACCGGCCGACACCCAAAGGCTCGCGGGGGTCGAACTCG
>JAFAPF010000188.1 GCA_019247245.1 Rubrobacter sp.
TACCAATCCTAGAGGTTTGCGTCTGGATCTCAGGCCGGACCCCGAGTCTAGAGCTCCCGTGGCAGGTGCATTTTGAATAGGTTGCGTCCCCATATCTCCAATAGGTTAGCATACTATTAATCACGTGTGAAGAGGAACACATCACTAAATATTGCGTTATGTCTGTGCCAAGAAAGAAAACCTTTTAGCTTATCTATAGCTTTTAATAGTGCAAAGAGCGCAGAGCTTCTTACACCAAAGCTATTAGATGCTCTATGCCCTGCAACGGCGTGAGGTACCTAGCACTAAAGTATATAGTACAGTCTTCTCTTACGCACTTTTGGCTTCTTATGGTGCACTTTACGCTTTTGTGGCTTAAACAATGGCTCTCCCTTCCAATAACCTGTGGTTCAATGATGCTGGTTTATACATAAAGGGTCTACATAAAGAAAGAGTAAACAAAGAGCGATTGCTTAGGGGGAAGCAGACAATGCACCGGGCCATCGAGAGTGCACCTTATGTAGCTTCTAGCTCTGGGAGTTATTCCAGATTAGGGGAGAATGCCATGACGGTAACTTTCGATACGGCGGCGGCGCTGTTCTCCGGTGTGGGCGCCTGGTGGATTTGGACCCAGCTGTTGGATCGCGAGCTTCGCTGGTGGCAGCCGGTGATGCTGGTGATTCTCGCCGTGGTCTGGGTCGTCAGCCTATCGAGAAGCCGGAGCTTAAGCGGCCGTCTGCGCAGATCCCTGTTAGACGACCTGCCGACCATCATGGGGCAGGTGCTCCTAGCTTCGATGGCTGTGGTCCTTAGCGTAGCCCTTATCAGGCTCAACCCGGACAATGCCGGCCCAGTAGTGGTAGCCACGGGTCTCGGTATCCTCACCGTTCCTACCGCGCGCGGGTTCTCGTATGCGCTACTCAATAGAGAAAGGAGCGGAGCAAGACGTAAGGTTCTCATAGTAGGGGCGGGCAAAGTCGGCAACAGGGTGGCCCATCTGATCTCCAAGAACCCGCAGATTAGGGCTGAAGTGGTTGGGTTCCTGGACAAAGAACCTCTTGTATCCTCTAACGAGAGCTCCCAGGCAAGGTGGCCCGTGTTAGCCAACAGCTATGACCTTGGTCATATCCTCCGCGAGTACCGGGTGGACGAGGTCATAATCGCTTTTTCCACGGCTCCACATCAAAGGTTTTTGGAGATGATCTGGGAGTGCGACCGCCACGGCGTAAACATCTCATTCGTACCGCGGCTCTTCGAGACCACAACCGTCCAGAGCGTGGTAGAGGACATAGGTGGCATACCTCTGATGCACCTCAATCGTGTCAGGCTGCAGGGTTACAACGCGGTTATCAAGAGGACCTTTGATGTCCTAGGTGCCGGTTTTGGCCTGGCTTTGCTCTGGCCGCTCTTGCTGCTCATAGCCGTGGCCGTCAAGCTGGATTCTCCGGGTCCGATCCTCTTCTCCCAAAGGAGGGTTGGTTATGATGGTGAGACCTTTGCAATGTACAAATTCCGCTCTATGCGGGTCGATGCCGAGCAGATAGGCACGTGGACCAAGAAGCAGGATCCCCGGCGTACCCGCGTAGGTCGCTTTCTGCGGCCGCTGAATCTCGACGAGCTGCCTCAGCTCTTTAACGTGATTAAGGGGGATATGAGCCTTGTGGGACCTCGGCCTGAGCAACCTTCTTACGTGGAGCTTTTCGAGGAATCAGTCTACCGCTATTCTCACCGCCACCGCGTCAAGAGCGGTATCACCGGCTGGGCCCAGGTAAACGGTTTCCGGGGGGACACTTCTATAGATGAACGGATCCTCTTCGATAACTACTATATCGAGAACTGGAGCTTGTGGCTGGATATCAAAATAATCATCCTAACGCTCTTTAAAGCAGGGATCTCCAAGCCCGAGCGGGATGCGAAGCCAAGAGCTAACGTAGCTTCTGACCATGGTCAACACGAGCCGAGTGGAGCAGACACCACAACCTCCTCTCCAAGACCTCCATCTAGGGGACCTTGAACCCCGGTTTGCCGTAGGGTAGCAAGCACAGACCTAGTAGAACCAAATTTGACTTTAGTTGCTAAAGAAGGGAGGGACAATGACCGAGCCATCGTTCGCCGATCAGGGATACTGGGTATCCCCTTTCGAGGAGCTGATCCAACAAGAAGACGCCGCGCACGCCCAAACACAGCCTTCGGACACCCACGTACCGCAATTCGGGCCGGCAATAGGCACGCCGGAGAAGGCCGCATCGACGTTCGCTCAGCAGCGTTACTCCGACGACTGCGCTGTCCGCAGCCAGCAAACCGTCCTGGAGCAACTCACGGGTCAGCAATGGGATGAAGCGGCACTGGCACAGGAAGCTCGACACAACGGTTGGTACGCGCCGGGAGAGGGTGGCACGTCACAGCAAGATATAGGTAATATGTTGGAGCTTCATGGCGTCCCCGTCAACAGGTACGAAAACGCCACTGTCTCCGACCTTGGAAACGAACTGGCTCAGGGACATGAGCCGATAATCTTCGTTAGCTCGGGCGACCTGTGGCAAGCGGGGACCATGGGTGGCGGCGCGGACCATACCGTGGTCGTCTCCGGGATCGACACCGCAGACCCGAACAACCCGCAGGCCATTATCAATGACCCCGGCACAGGCGAAGTCGCCGCCCGCTACCCGCTGGATCAGGTCCTTGCCGCCTGGCAAGAGAGCAACTTCTACATGGTTTCACCCCAGGAAGCCGTGCCGGGCACTGGCCCCGACAGGGCCACCTTCGATCACAACACAGGGCAAGTCCCTCAATCAGGGGACATTCCACACGACAACTTAGCAACGATAGAAACCCAGCCTGAGATGTGGAACGATCCGGGCACTCATATACCTGAGGCTCAGACCTACGCTCTAAACATTCCGCCTGAGATGGACGAACGTTACACCTTGCCGGTTGGTGATACGTACTCACCCACGGTGGAGCCACCCCCCCCTACCGTAGACCCGACATCCAGCGGCAACCATATCGGGGCCCACGAGGCACTCGCCTCTTGGTATGGTCCTGAGCTCCAAGGGTCGCCGACGGCGAGCGGAGAACCTTTCGACCCTTACGGATACACATGTGCCCATAAAACGCTACCGTTCGGAACACAGTTGCTAGTGAGTTACGAGGGAAAGACCGTACAGGTGACGGTTAACGACCGGGGACCTTACATAGATGGTCGAGAGTTGGATCTCTCGCAGGGAGCTGCAGACGCGCTGGGGCTCACCCAGGCCGGCGTAGGCTACGTAGAGATCAGTTATCCGGGTGAGGATAGTAATGTAACAGGTCCGGGTGTGCCGGCTGTGGAAACATACACCCCAACAAATACATACGATGTTTACACCCCGACAAACACGTATGATATGTACGCTCCTATGGTTTCGTATGATCTGAACACCCCGGTTAGTCCGGGAGAGGAGATCTTGGCTACCCAAGATCCCGAGGAAATGAACCAGGAATTTGGCATCCTGCACGATGATAACCCGGACGTTTGGTGAGCCACTCGAACGACATAGCAGGCCGGACCGAGGAGATACGCCAGAAAGCCATCGACGCCATCGACAGCCTGGCCCGGAAGGCCGGTGAGTTCGGGCTAGCAAAGCCCCCGGAGGCCCTTGAGCAGCATCGCCGGAAGTTGCGAGAGGATGACTACAAAGTGCTCGTGGTGGGAGGAGCGAAGCGGGGCAAGAGCACCTTTGTCAATGCCTTGCTCGGCCGGGACGTCTTGCCGATTAATATTGCGACCAGCCAGGTCTTCAACATTCGTTCTTCGGAACGCGAAGCATACCGAGTGCGACTTGAGGACGGTTCGCAGCGGGAGATCTCATCACAGGAGCTCCCGTTCTACAGTACGCAGGCAACTGCGGATGCCAAGGTTATATCCACTCCTGATCAGGTTATCCACCGGATCGAAATCGAGGTCTTGAGCATCGTTCCCCTGTATCGCTACGCACACCAACAAGCGTGGAGCAGCTGCGCCTCTACTTATCAGGACCAGTGTGAATGCCAACAGTCTTAGGCGGAGAGCTGATAAGGTATTCTGTCGATAATATGCGTACGAGTGAGTATCTAAGAAAGATAGGGGTTCCTCAGATTCTGCCATCCACGAGCCCGTTCGATCCGGGACAAGATCCGGCAACGCTCGAGAGCCATCTCGAACAGAGTTCACATCTCATGTCATCTCTGAAAATCTCCATGGCTTGCTGGATAGTTGCTGACGAGGCTGCCACACGTCGAAAGATAGCCGCCGCAAACAAGCATTGTGTACCAACAGTTACTGGTGGAGGGCCTTTCGAGATAGCCGCAGCGCAAGGCCAACTTCCGGTCTATCTCGATTTGTGTGCCGATATCGGTATGAGTCAGATCGAGTGCGGAGAGGGGTTCACAGATCTTCGCATAGAGCCCAAAGAAATCCTGAGAATGGCACACGAGAGAGGGCTGAAGGTCCAGTTCGAGTTGGGGAAGAAACACGGAGGAGCATTCACCAGCGACGCGGTGAGCAAATTAATCGAGCAGGGCCAAAGATGGCTGGAGGCAGGAGCAACCCAGCTCGTGATCGAAGCTAGAGAGAGCGCACGTAGCGTCGGTGTCTTCGACGAAAAGGGAGAGCTAAACTTTGCTTTTGCCGAACGGTTCGTCGACGAGTTTGGTCACCGTACGGTTACGTTCGAGGCGCCAACCAAGCCTAATCAATTTGCTCTTCTCGACTACTTCGGCCCGGAAGTTCACCTTTCAAATGTACGGTTGGAAGAGGTTCTGCGCGTAGAAATTTATCGGAGGGGACTTCATTCCGATGCCTTTTCAAAGCCGAACTTGCGGCCTCGACCACCGCACATAAATCGATCATAAGGTTGAACGAATAGATGGAAAGAATGGTTGTGATCGACTGTTTTCCCGAGAGCCTTACCCATTACCGGGAGGAGTATGCGGTGGTCGTCGTCGACGTGATTCGGGCGACTACTACGGCCGTGACCGGAGTTGCCTTGAACCGGAGGTGCTTTCCCACGCCTTCTATCGAAGCAGCAGTTACTCTTGCTGCGCGGCTTGATAATCCGCTCCTTGTGGGCGAGCTTGGGGGAAACATGCCGTACGGCTTCGACTTGACAAACAGCCCTGCCGCATTGGTGCCCCGGTCAGACGTCTCTCGGCCGATGATCCTGCTCTGCACCTCGGGCACCAAGGTTATCTGTGATGCTAAGGAGTGCTACGCCGTTTACGCGGCGTGCTTGCGCAACTACAC
>JAFAPF010000037.1 GCA_019247245.1 Rubrobacter sp.
CTATGTGGTTGGCAAAGAGACGCCGAAAATCCTTACGAGCTCTTTCCTTGGGAGGTCCCGGTCCACAGAGCATCAACGACCTTCACCCTCAAGTCTTTGGAATACGCGTTCATCAGAGCAGCATCGCACTCCCTCAATCGTTGTGCAAAGTGCTCTAGAGCGTGTTTACAGGGCCGTAGTCCCGGCGGAGGGTCGGCATCTAAATCCTTTGGTCTCTAGCTACGGGTCTGTGCTGGGATCTGGGGCTGAAGAGGTTGGGAAGGTGGGATCTGAGGCTGGTCTCTGGGGGTAGCATAGAGGACGATGGTCGAGCCAACGGGCATCCAGGTACCAGCGCCGGGGTCAGCTCCCCAGACCACGCCTTTGGCGGCGTAACCTTCACGGTATCCGTAGACGAACTCCGTCTGGAAGCCACTGCTCGCGAGGATCCCCTGCGCAGCAAAGTCGAAGTAGGCGTCCACGTTCGGCACCGGCGCAAACGCCACGGGTGGTGGCTCCTCCGGTAGCGCCGCGTTCTGCTCAGGCTCCCGCGACGCCCGCAGCGTCTGCGGCACCTCCGGGGACTCCTCTTCTACAGGCAGGGCAGGAGGAGGCGTCCGTACCGCCTCCGCCGATGTCAGCTGCTGACCCAGCTGATCGGGGAGGCCAACGTAACCCAGGCTGGCCACGGCGGTCCCTCCACCCAAAAAGAGCAGGGCGAGCATCGAGAAAGCGAGGAGCGCCTTGCGGGCTTCGGGTGATCTTCGAGCTGCCTTGACAAAGAAATCCTTGACCCTGGCGCCACCCCGTAAGCTTTCGAGCATTGCAGAGGCAGAGGAGTAACGGTCTCTCGGGTCCTTGGCGAGGGCTTTCAGGATCACCGCTTCGAGGTGTGGCGAAATCGCCTTGTTCAGCTCGCGCGGGGGGGTTGGCTCTTTGTGCATCTGCTGACGAGCCACACTGTGGGTAGCGCCTGAGAAGGGCGGTCTCCCTGTCAAGCAGTGATAAAGGAGTATTCCAACGGAGTACAGATCGCTCCGGGGGGTAGTCTCTTCACCCTTGAGCTGCTCAGGAGACATGTAGCGGGCGCTCCCGATGATCTCACCGGGCTCCCCCACTTCCTCATCCTCGACGACGCGTGCAATCCCGAAGTCTGCGACCTTGACGATGTTTTCCCGGGTGATGAGTATATTTGAAGGCTTTATGTCGCGGTGGATGATCCCGCGCTGGTGCGCGTAGTCGAGCGCTCTCAGGAGCTGCGTAACGATTCCCAAGGTAACCTGCTCGTTTAACCGCTCACCAGGCGTGCTCTTGAGCACGCTCCCCACGTCTTGCCCGCTAACGTACTCGGCGACAATGAACGGAAACTCTCCATCCTGAGAGATGTCGTAGACCCTCACGATGTTCTCATGGTCCAGAGAAGCCATCACCCGTGCTTCTTGCTCGAAGCGTACCCGGAACGAGGTATCTTCCGCATAGCGGCGATGAAGCATCTTCAGAGCAACGGAACGGCTGAGCACGACATCCTCCGCCCTATAGACGACGGCCATGCCCCCTGCACCCAGCGTATTCTGTACCCTGTAGCGTCCTCCAAGGACTGTTCCAACCGAAGTGTCCAGCGTCAAACCACCTCCGATAGTTTCTTCTCAAGAAACGAGTATACATGCCTCTTTGTGAACTAGATACGACCAGAGACCGAGTACCATGAAGTCGCCCAACATAAAGTAGATCACCAAGATCTGCTCCAACATTTGGTGCGCACCAGGACAACGCCTGATCTATACGGTCATCGTGGAGCCACGAAAAGGAAGGCGCGAGCAGAGAGACAGGGGTAACCAGCAGCGAGGAGACATGGCAGTCCTCAACTGGAGGACTAGTAGGACAAGGGCTTTTGAGGTGCAGAGGACAAACGGGCTAAATGCCCCTCCTCGGCTCTGCTGGCATGTCCCCCGGAGCAGGTCCTTCAGGCGTCAGTTCCTCCAGCGGAACGTCTTCCGGGGCCGGCTCCAGGGGTGGAGCCGTCAGGGGTTCTACCGGCACCATCGAGGGCATGTCCTCAGGCATCGGTTCCTCCAACGGAACGTCTTCCGGCGTCGGCTCTGTCGCCGGCGGGACTTCCTCAGGTCTTATTGGTTCCCTCGGCTCCGTCGGTGGAACATCTTCGCGCATGTCCCTTATCGGGTAACCCGCATCCATCTTTTCCCCCTTATTCCTGGCTCAGGCAGTTCTCTATCATCACTTTCTAAGTAGTCATCTGTCTGGGCTTCCGGCCTTATCTACTCCTTTCTCGGCAGGCGTTCTTTGGCCCCAGCACGATTACCCACGCGGAAAGTAACACAAACTGGGATGCCTGCGCGTTTCGATCAAGCCCGCAGGGGATATACAAGCTTTCCGGTTGGCGAGGACCATAACGGAGAGGAGTTGTAAAAATGGCCAAGTGTGAAGTGTGCGGCAACGAGTACGATAAAGCGTTTCAGTTGAGCATGCCCGGCGACCAGACACACGTGTTCGACAGCTTCGAGTGTGCCATACACGCGCTCGCGCCGTCTTGTGAGCACTGTGGGGTCAAGATCGTCGGCCACGGGGTAGAGGAAAACAGCTCCATTTACTGCTGCGCCCATTGCGCCCGGATGGCTGGAGCGGCCGAAGCGCAAGATCGCGTCTCCTGATCTAAAAAGATGGGTTAGAAATATAGCGCTTGACCTACTTCTGACGCTCCAAGTAGTGGTGGGTTATGGGCATACGCCGTTCGCGGCCGAAGGCGCGAGGTGTAACCTTTATGCCGGTTGGAGACTGGCGACGCTTATACTCAGCGGCCTCTACACGCTTCACCACGTCTCTAACGTCTTCTTCGTCGAAGCCGGCGGCGACGATCTCACCGACCCCCTTATCCTCTTCTACGTAGGCCTCGAGGATTGGGTCGAGGATATCGTAGGGCGGTAGGGAATCGACATCGCGCTGGTCTACCCTTAACTCCGCCGAAGGCTCCTTGGTGAGCACGGAGTCGGGGATGATCTCGCTCCCTTGTATCTCGTTTATGTGCTTGGCAACTCGATAGACGAGAGTCTTGGGGACGTCCTGGATTACGGAGAACCCACCGGCCGTGTCACCGTAGAGCGTGGAGTATCCGATACTGGTCTCGCTCTTGTTGCCGGTTGATACCACGACCCAGCCGAACTTGTTGGAGAGCGCCATCAGAATGTTTCCCCGGATCCGGGCCTGAATGTTCTCCTCGGTTTCGTCTTCGGGCAGCGCTTCGAAGGCTCCTTCGAGCAT
>JAFAPF010000494.1 GCA_019247245.1 Rubrobacter sp.
CGGCGTCTTCGAAGTCCTGGCATACGATTAAATCTTTCCTCTCGGAAATTACAGGCGGCGTAGCCTACCCTCCGCGACCTCCACCACCAGCACGCTCGCACCTACGTCGCCCGCAAACTCTAGCTCCTCTACCATGTCGTTATTCAGCAACCAGCGCCCTGCCTGGGCTTCCTTCAGCACCTCTAACTCTCTACCCACGTAACGCTTGGCGAAGTTGAGCGCCAGCCACGCGGCGTCGTTCAGGTGCCAGTCGTCAAGGTAACCATCTTCGTTCAGGCACGAAAGTATCGCTGAGGCACCCAAAAAGTCCTCGGTAACAAAGCGGCCCGCAGAGCCCGCACAAACCATGTAGACCGACTCCGTCCCCGACGCCTTCAGATGGTGAGCGACCGCCGGAGCATTGCGCAGGCAACCAATAAGTAGCTCTCTGGCCCCTGCAGCTGTGTGGATGGCCCGGGTACCGTTGGTGGTCACGAAGACCACGTCCTTGCCCGTCACCACCTTCGGTGTGTACTCCCAGGAGTACGGGCCAAGATCGTAGCCTTCGATCTTCTTTGCGTCCTGCTCGCCACCGCGCAAGAGGTTCCTCTCGTCGAGCTTGTCGCTCACCTCTTCCGCCTCTTCCAGGCTTCCCACCGGGAAGACGTTCTGGGCGCCGTTCTCAAAGATGGTAAGCAAGGTCGTCGTCGCCAGAAACACATCCAACACGACCGCGGTGGCGTCGGGGAGCCTCTCTGGCTTTATCTCCTGTCGCGTCATCAAGACCCGTAGCCTCTTCAAAAGAGCACATCACTTCCCTGCCCGAAGAAAACTGCCCTATTTTACTAACCCCTCTACAGACCTTGCGACCCTATAGTTTGCCGCCATCGGATGAAGTTCTTCTAAATAGGCGGAGCCTCTAGTCCAGATCTGAGGCCCTCCATATCCGACCCTTTATGTGTATACACCCATTGATGCGGGTAAGACGAGACCGCCCATTATGAGGACAGGGCATTTGTCTCGGTTTGGTTGCAGAAAATCGATGCGTAAAGGAGGAGAAGGGCTGTGACGCAAAGACCTCCGCAAGAGAGACGACCTCCGCAAGAGCATGGAGGACTCCAAGAAGAGGGGCAGGGAGCTCTGGCAGAGGGAGCAGGAGCTGCAGAACAGGAAGAAGACATAGAATTGGTGATGGCTATCGTAGGCATTCTCGTGCTAGGGAGCATCGTACTGGGGCTACTGCACGTGCTTTGAGAGAGCCAGCGAGATTTAGCCTTTCGCCCTTGTGGGTACACACTAGATGAGCAGGCAAGCGAGTCAGCTCGAAAGGAGGCGAAGTCCGATGTAATCGTGGCTTCAAGTCCTGGGGGTTCCGGCATCTGGCTGGAACCCCTTCTTCTAGCTGTTTCGGAGGGCCAGGATCCTATAAGTGGTCTAAGTGGTCCCGGCCCTTTCGATCAATTTGATAATAATACGCTTTTGATGCTTCTCGGTTATCTGCCAGGTGTAATCCACGCGGTGTGGCTCCGACATGAACCACGTTCTCTACCACCCCTCTATATTCGATACTATACCCTGAAGCCTTGAAACTCCGCCTTGTACAATAGAGGTAATCGACCTATCGACCTGAGGGAGGCGCTACTTGGCAACTATACGGGTGAAAAACGAGACGGACAACAACTTCTTGCTCATTAACCTCGATCAGATTGTAAAGGTACAGTGCCAGAATATGCAAACGCAACAGACCGACAAGAAAAAGACGATCGTATGGTACCCCTACGAAACGACCGAGGTACTCACCGGAGCGGACGCTGAGCGCCTGGTCGAAGCGCTTGAAGGGAATGGGAGGGACCGCTGAACCAGGAGCGGGAAGTAACCATTGGGGAAGGCGCCGACGAGTGTGAGCTCTGCGGCCGGTTAGTACGCGAGCTGACGCGACACCACCTCATCCCGAGGTCGCGACACAAGAGGAAGCGCGCTAGGAAGGCGTTCGACCGGCGAGAGATGGAGAACCGTATCGCGTTGCTGTGCCGCCCCTGCCATAGAAACGTCCACGCTGCGATTGAAAACAAGGAGCTCGAGCAAGAGTACAACACGCTCGAGG
>JAFAPF010000204.1 GCA_019247245.1 Rubrobacter sp.
AGAAACGCATAAGCCTTCCTTTTCCATCTGCCTCAAGGTCCTGTACAACGTGCCAGGGTTCATCGCCTCAAAGCCGAATGCCGCTGCACGCTCCATGAGCTCGTAGCCGTAAGAGTTCCACTCTCGCAGCGTCAGCAGGATTACCGGTACCAACCAGTTCCTCGGACGACACGCCTGGATCCCACCCGTCGGACGGTACTCCTCCTTCAGCTCGCGTTCTATGTTACTCATGTCCTCCTCATCTGCCTCTATAAATGCATTTTACATATATGTTTGGTTGTTTGGTAAAATTTCGTAGTTGAGCCATAGAACACCCTCATTTTATGTGTCTTAAGCTACCCTTAACAATCCTTCTTAACAAGCATCGCTGTTATAGAGAATACCGTCTGGAGTTGACACAGCCCACGGCTGGCAAATCTTGGGGCAGGTTTAGCTTGACAGTCGTAGGATAATGTCGTGGGGATGGCACTATCATTCGTGTTCGGACTCGGGTTTCTCCTCCTCCTCCTTTTGCTGCCCGGTGTGTTGCTAGTCGGTAGGGACTCTAAAGCCAGGCGTCTGCTCGCTAGCATCGTTATTGGCTTTGCCGTAGTAGTTCTCGCGCTACTCGTCGCAGCAAGACCTTGCGAAATTATAGGGATTTGCTGATAGTTGTAACGAAACCAACCCCTGGCAACGTATTATAGGCCTCATCGTTTACCCACGTACTAATCAACCCGCCTACACCATCCTCTCCCTCTCGGTTAGAGCTACTCCTCCGGACCCGGAGACCGAGATACGCGCGGTCAGCTCGAAGAAGAAGGTCCCAACCTGAAGATCGAGACCTTTGCCGAGTGAGCATTGGGTGAACTTACATCACTGCTAATTCAGAAAAGTCGCTTTCAAGGGCTGTTAGAGAGTTTCATAGGAACAACTAGGGCTGTTTCGAACGAAAGCCGCTTGTACAAACGTTTGAGGTTGTTGGTGGAGGAGAGGGCTAGTTTTAGTGAAGGGGTTACGGTTACAATAGAAACATGGATTCAAACGAGCGAGTAGGACTGGTAAACGGCGTGTGGTTCGTGGTCGCTGTTGTAGTGTTTTTGGCGGCGGTAGTGGTATACGTGATCGTTGCAGCCTCGACGTACTCGGACTTCACCGACACTGGAGCTTACGTGCCGCTTTTATTCGTTGGAGCTGCAGGGTTTATCTCCCTCGTCAGCTGGTGGCGGGACCGCGTGAATAGGGTAGCGGTCGAGGAGAGCCTTCGGCGTGAGCGCGAACAGCTCGAGTCCAGGCTGGAGGATCGCGAGGAGGCTTTGGATCGAGAACGCCAGCTGCGCTCTCGTGCTGAGGAGGTGAATCAGGTAGAGAAAAAGTGGCGTCAGGAGCTGTATGGAGAGACTATACGCATGTACCGTGAGCGTGGGGCCCTCGGCGACCCGAGCGACGTCCCGTCCATGGTGCTACGCCTGGCGAGGACACTCCTCGAGGGCGAGAAAGGTCTGCTCTTCTGGAGGCGGGAAGAAGATGGGAAGGGCAATCTTGAGCTTGCCGCCTCCGAAGGCTTCGAGCACGACCCCGAAAACAGCATGATCGTGCGGCACTTCGCAGAAGAGGTGCTCGAACGCGACCAGACGATACACGAAAGCAACTCTTGGGACATTGAAGCCGAGCAACGCACCGAAGCGGACGAGGAGATCGAGAACCTAGTTGCGGTTCCCATCTACCTTCAAGATCAGTTCAACGGTGTTGTAGTGTGTGCGAACAACCCCAACGGCTTCGACGACTACGATAACGAAGTGCTGCTCTCGGTAGGCGACCAAGCTGGCGTTGTGCTCCAGAATGCGCGGCTTCAGGGGGAGCTGCGCACTTCGTACCTGGCCACCGTGGCCGCGCTGGCTAACGCGATAGAGGTCAAAGATCCTTTTTTGCGTGGGCATTCCGAAGAGGTTGCAAACTACGTCGCGGCGGTCGCCGAACGCCTCGGCCTTCCGCCCAAGCGTCGCGAGGAGCTCACCTTCGGTTCGCTGCTGCACGACATCGGCAAGATCGGTATCAGCGAGCGTATACTGCTCAAGCCGACCGACCTTGCCCCTGAAGAGTTCGAGGTAGTTAAGCTACACCCACGCATCGGTTACAAGCTCGTACAGCAGGTGCCGGCGCTGCGCTCGATTGCCCCCGCCATGCTCTACCATCACGAGCGCTTCGACGGCGGCGGCTATCCCTCGGGGCTAAGGGGCGAGGATATCCCGCTGGAGGCCCGAATCATCTGCGTGGCCGATTCCTTCAGCGCGATGATCTCTGAGCGTCCGTACCGCGAGCGCATGACACTCGAGGATGCGTGTGCGGAGCTTGAACGCTGCGCCGGGTCACAGTTCGATCCGGAGATCGCGCGCATCTTCGTGGAGGAAGTCCGGCGTAGCCCGTCGACGCCTAAGCGAGAAAGCATCCCAGCCCTGGAGGACGACTCTGAGCTGGAGGTCCAGCGCAGGGGAGATGAACCCATTCTAGGTTACGGTACCCTCACCTTAACCGATAACCTCACGCTGCTCTACACCCGCCGTTACTTCCATGAGGTCGTCCATGCCGAAGCGCAAAAAGCGGCGTTACAAAGCCGGCCATTCGGCGTGGTACTCCTGGAGCTTGCGGAGATCCCTGAGTTGAATCAGCGCGTAGGCTACGCCGCAGGGGACCAAGCCATACAAACCGCGGCCCGCATGGTTCAAAGCGTAGCGGTCCGCCACGACGGAACAGCCTGCCGCTATAGCGGCCGCCGCCTGGGCTTAATCATACCCGGCGCCGATGAAGAGACCATCAAGCTTATCGCCGCCGAGATCTCGGCGGACTTTAAAGATGGTCCGGACGCCCACGTCGCGACCGCAACCTGGCGTCCCCATGATACTGGCGATACTGTTATCGACCGTGCCCGCACCAGTCTGAGCAATCTAGAGAC
>JAFAPF010000224.1 GCA_019247245.1 Rubrobacter sp.
GGTTGCGGATGTTCATAAGCTCTTCCTCGGTCATCGTGGCGAGCTGGCCGATGGTGTCGACGCCCTCACGCTTAAGACAGTTGTAAGACCGGACGGTGAGCTCCAGATCCTCAACCGGGCGCTCGTCGGTTATTACCGGCCGCCCAACCCGGCTTCGCAGCTCCATCTGTGAGGACTCATAACCATCGGTGAAGAGCCCGAGAATTTCTGTCAGCTGTCGGGCAGCCTCCTGCAGGGCCCTCCTGGGAGTAATCCGACCGTCGGTGAACACCTCCATAAAGAGAGAGTCGAGATCAGTCCTAGAGCCGGCACGCGTCTCAGAGACCGTGTAGTTAACACGCTGGACGGGCGAGAAGATGGAGTCTATCGCTATCACCCCTATGGGGTCGGCGTCACTCTTATTTTGCTCGGCCCGGACGTAGCCCTGGCCCTTCTCAACCGTCAGACGCATCTCAAGGCTACCACCCTCGGAGATACTCGCTATATACGCGTCTGGGTCCACAACTTCGACGTCAGCCTTGAGTTCGATGTCCGCCGCTGTCACCTCACCTGGACCATGCTTGTTTATCTCGAGCTCTATCGGCTCGTCACGATCGAGCCTGAACTTAAGCTCCTTGACGTTGAGGATTATATCTACGACATCCTCTCCAACGCCGGGGATCGTCGAGAACTCGTGCGAAACTCCCTCTATCCTTATCTTGGTCGCCGCGGCTCCCATGAGCCCTGAGAGCATCACCCTGCGCAACGAATTGCCTAAAGTATGCCCGAGCCCACGTGGCAGCGGCTCTGCCACGAACTGACCACGACGTTCTTCTTCTTCTTCCACCCTGAAACGGGGCGGTGCTATATCCAACATTACTAAACTACCACCTGCTTGAAAAACAATTTATTTTTCCTATCGGCTGTAGAACTCGACTATGAGCTGCTCCTCAACGGGTGTGTCGATCTCGTCGCGGCTTGGCGTGTGCAGAAGACGACCTGTAAAGTTATCGTGGTCGGCCTCCAGCCACGGCGGAACTGCCACGACCTGGTCGACCGCCGCTCTTATCGGCTCCAGGTTTCGGCTGTTCTCTCGGACCGTGATTACGTCACCCGGCTTCAAGATGGCTGATGGGATATTGTGCTTGCGGCCGTTGAGGAGAAAGTGACCATGCACCACGAGCTGCCGCGCCTGCGGCCGACTGGTGGCGAAGCCCATCCGAAATATAACGTTGTCCATCCTGAGTTCCATGAGCCTCAGAAGGTTCTCGCCGGTGACGCCCTGCATACGGTTCGCCTTATCGTAGGCACGCCGGAACTGTTTCTCAGAGACACCGTAATACCAACGAGCCTTCTGCTTTTCTAAGAGCCGAACGCCGAATTCGGTTTGACGCTGACGGCCCCGACCGTGCTCTCCCGGCGGGTAGGGCTTCCTCTCCAGAGGATTCTTCCGCATGTTGGAGAGCATCACTCCCGCCCGCCTATCACGCCTGGCTTTGGGTCCAGTATAGCGCGCCATCCGCTACCCCCTGCGCCGCTTCGGCGGTCGGCAACCGTTGTGCGGCTGGCCGGTTACGTCTTTTATGGACAAGACCTCGATACCCATCGCCTGAAAGGTGCGCGCGGCCATATCCCGCCCCGAGCCGTGACCTTTGACCTCAACATCTACACGCCTCACGCCCTGATCCATCGCCTTGTTCGCGGCGCTCTCAGCCGTCATCTGGGCAGCATACGGCGTGCTCTTGCGGCTACCCTTGAAGCCCAAGGCCCCTGCCGACTCCCAGGCTATAACGTTGCCCTCTTGGTCAGTTACGCTGACGATGGTATTGTTGAACGAACTCTTTATGTGCACCACCCCGGTCGAGATGTTTTTGCGCGCTCTCCGACGCGTCCGACTTGCACCGCGAGTGCGCCCTTGTGCACGCTGCCGCTGCCTGCCCATCTACTTCTTCCTCCCCCCTATGGCTGGTTTAGGGCCTTTGCGTTGGCGAGCATTGGTCTTGGTGCGTTGCCCCCGTACCGGCAACCCACGCCGGTGCCGAATGCCTCGGTAAGAGCCGATGTCTATAAGCCGCCTAATGTTCTGGTTTACGTCGCGCCTGAGGTCGCCCTCGACCTGGACATTCTGGTCCACATAAGCCCGGATCGAGCCGACCTCTCCTTCGGCGAGGTCCCGGACCTTTGTGTCCGGGTCCACGCCCGCTTCCTTGAGGACCCTCTTCGCCGTCGAACGGCCGATTCCATACACGTATGTGAGTCCGATCTCGATCCTTTTGTCGCGTGGCAGGTCTACGCCTGCTATACGTGCCACGACCTAGCCCTGCCTCTGCTTGTGTCGGGGGTTCGAGCAGATTACGCGAAGCACTCCCCGTCGGCGTATAACCTTGCATCGTTCACAAATGGGTTTAACGCTCGCTCGTACCTTCAAAACCCTTCCTCCTGCTAACTGTAGTTTCGTCGTCACCTGAACCTGTAAGTTATGCGTCCCCGATCGAGGTCGTAGGGGCTGAGCTCCACCTTGACTCTATCCCCCGGAAGGATCCGGATGTAGTTCATCCGCATCTTGCCCGAGATGTGAGCCAGAACGTTGTGACCGTTTTCGAGCTCCACCCGGAACTGTGTGTTGGGCAACGCCTCCGTAACGGTGCCCTCCACCTCTATAACATCTTCTTTTGTCAAAGACCTCCTTTTCTGCACTTAAGGGCTACGAAACAACCGGGGCCAAACGGTCATTTTACCACGTATCTACTACTCCGCGTTCCCCGTAAGAATCCACGGGCCATTCTCGGTGGTCGCC
>JAFAPF010000223.1 GCA_019247245.1 Rubrobacter sp.
GAAATGTATCCAAACAGGTATCCAAACAGTATTGAGGCCGACCCAAATAACCCTCAGGTAGAGACTATTCCGGTGCTCAAACCTAGCGGCAATAACGTTCCTGAGGATCTCGACTCTCTGGCTTAGTGCTTGACCTATAGCGGTTCCACGCCGTAGCAATCAGCAAAGAGGTGAAGTAAGAGCCAGAAGGATTCTTCCGGTGGCTAAACACGTTCTCATTAACCATGTCGACAATAGACCCCTCATCTCCATTCCTGGATCTCTCTCTATACTCTCACTACCGGGGCGGGGCTTCGCAAGAACCGGAGCATGAACATACGCGTGTAGCGTAAATTTGGTGCCACTCAATACCTAAGGAATCGCATTGGACACAGGTGCTAGGAGCTTCTCCGACCAACTGTACCAAGAACGACCCAGCCTGTTAAAAACACCTTTGTGGTGTTTTCTGACCTCCGTTCAAGAGCTTTAAGCCCTGGGTTTGTAGTGTTTTGGGCTGATTTTTAGGTGTTTTGGACCTCTTTCGAGAGCACAGATTGGTCCGACAACGACTTTTTCAACAGGCTGGACTGTTTTTGGTACATCCCAAACGCCCCCTGAAAACCCGCCTTTTACCCTTAAATCTGTATCAAAACCCATATCAAAATCAAAGTTTCAAAACTTGACAACGTTAATGAGGTTTGAGACCCCTAAAGCGACCCACCTCCTATAGATATAAGCTTTTGGTGGTGATAAAGAGCGCGTTGCCCAGTCCCCAACCGGCTCGGAAGCCAACGATCTCCCCGAGGTTGCCGGAAAAGCCTGCCAGGACACTGAAGGCGATGATAAACCCCAGTCCCACTAGCAGGGTCCGTTTGTGACCGAGCTGGCTAGAGACGACACCTGTAATGAGCATCGCTATGACGGTAACAAGGATGTAGCTGGTGAACAGCAGCTCGACTTAGCTTGGATTGGCATAAAGCTGGTTAGCGATAGCTGGTAGGATCGGACTGACCAGACCCAGGCCCAAAATGCAATGACGCAGGCGAACGTTACCGTCCAAACGGCCTTCGACTGACGCAGGATGCTGCCCTCGCTGCCGAACTTCTCGCTGTGTACGGCATTTTCGCTTGGTTCTTTTGCTGGGTGCGTCATTTCGAAAAGCTCCTACTTAGGCTCTTGTAAATCGCTCAACCGGTGGGCTCCTTATTCGTTCCACCTTGCAGCACCGAGACCACCCCTCCGACACGACTCGCTACGCCGCATACACAAGAGTGTCCCATGACTTCAAGTTCTGGCGACGCTTCGCGGCCGGGCGCTTCACAGGCGAGCCTCCTTCAATTTGGCTCTCCAAACCACATTGCCTCGCAATGAATTACAGATTTACAGATGTAGTAGTACCCACATTCTAGTACACATATACGTGTACGTATAAGTATAACAAGAGCTTTCGCGCCAGCGCACTACGGCTCTGTTGGGTATAGGTACTTAGCTCGAGACTGTCCTCATGATTGGAAACTCAGTAGAGGTAGTAGTTGTTCCGGTGCTATCTAGTAAACTTCACCTCGTTGGCGCTTATAAAGAAGCGAGTAACGACTGCACCGGACCAGGTAAGGGCGACCGGGTGGGCACACAATTGACCCACCGTCGCTTGGTGTTTTACTCTGCCGGTAGACGTTGCAGTGCTCCCGTCTTTATGCCATCGGTGTGCATCGAGGAGGTTTTCGGTTTGTCGAGGCAGGGCGCGACCGGTCACAGAGAAGGTTATTCGCTTGCTTTCGTGGTCGTCGTCGCCGTGTTCGTGACGGCTTTGATCTCGGCGAACGTAACCGCAGTAAAGCTCGTCGAGGTATTCGGGCTCGTATTGCCCGCCGCCGTCGTCGTCTTCCCTATAAGCTATATCTGCGGGGACGTCTTGACCGAAGTCTATGGTTATAGGGCGACGCGGCGTGTGATTTGGCTGGGCTTCCTTTGCAACCTCCTCGTCGTGGTTGCCATATACCTCGGGCAGGTCCTGCCCGCCGCCTCGTACTGGGAGGCCCAGGAAGCCTACGAGCGCATCCTCGGCTATACCCCACGTCTCCTTGCAGCCTCCTTCATTGCATACCTGGTAGGCGAGTTCGCCAACGCGATCGTCCTCGCCAAGATGAAGGTCGCTACCAACGGGCGCTTCCTCTGGAGTCGCATCATAGGCTCTACCCTTGTCGGCCAAGGTCTCGACTCCCTCGTCTTCATCGCCCTCGCATTCGCAGGAACAATCCCCGTATCTGCGCTGCTCGCGGCCATCGTGGCCCAGTGGCTCGTCAAATCCTTCTACGAGGCTATCGCAACGCCATTGACCTACATCGTGGTCAACCGACTCAAGCGTGCCGAGGATTTAGATGTCTACGATCGCGACACGAGCTTCAATCCACTCTTGGTTGGTAGATAGACTCCTATACGCTATCTGCGAATTCGTGACCGCGTCCGGCTGAGGTTGAGCAGTAGGGCGATTACGGCCGAAGCACCGAGGACGACCAGAAGATGTTACCGTGCGTCACGATGGCGGCAGAGGGTAGGGTGGCCTCCAGTGATTCAGCCAGCTCAGACCGCCTCTCGGGCACTCAAGTACTCCAGCAGTTCGTACAGGGTCGGCTTCTACGCTATCTAGTCGGGCTTGGAGAGCAGGTAGTCCAAGATCGTCATCCCCAACCGTGTCGTCTATATCTTCAGCATGTTCAAAAGATTACCGTGTGCCATACACGCGAGAGGGGAGATAGCCACGACGGTCGATAAACTTAGAGGGTGTATACCATAAGTATGGATCTTCAGGAGGTATTGTGATAACCAACAATAATCTGACTTTCGGCTTCTGGTATGACTTCCGGCAGAAGTTGCCCCTTGGAGACTATGAGCAGTTTTGTGCCGAGTGTCTAGAAGAGATTGAGGAAGCCGAAAGGTTGGGCTTCACGGGCGTGTGGCTTTCAGAGCACCACTTCGTGGACGATGGGTATCTGCCGTCTCCGCTAGCAGTTGTGGCGGCGATCGCAACGCGTACCACGTTGATGAGGATTGGGACTAACGTTTTGCTACTGCCGATGCATCACCCTTTGCGCGTAGCCAAGGACGCGGCGGTTGTAGATCTTCTCTCCGGCGGACGCTTTATCCTTGGGGTGGGGCAAGGGTATGTCCAGCATGAGTTCGAGACCTTGGGGTTTAACAGGAAGTACCGGCCGTCGCTTTTCGAAGAGGGGGTGGAGGTTATACGGCAGGCTTGGGGAGAGGGGCGTATGGGGTTCGAGGGGAAGAGGTGGCGCTTCGAAGACCTGCCGTTCGAGACACGCCTGACCAGGAAGCTTCCCATTTACATCAGTGCCTTCGCAGATCCGGCCATAGACCGTGCCGCACGGCTGGCGAATGGGTTTCTAGCCTCCGCCGGGAGAGGAGCCTTCGGGAAGACTTACCAGAAGGTGCGTGAGGCTCTGTCGCGATACGGGCGGGCGGATGACGATTTTCCATATATAGTATCCCAGGTAGTCTACGTACACGAGGATGGCGGGTGGGCCAGGGAGATCGTTGCTCCGGCGATCGCCTACCAGCGCACCCGCTATGCCGAGTGGGGCACCGACCGTGACAAGCCGGAGCCTGAACCCGTTCGCCCGGAGGACCTGCTGTGGGATAGGTATCTGGTCGGAACATCGGTTGAAGTAGTCGAGGGCCTTGTAAGGCTCTACGAAGAAGCGCCC
>JAFAPF010000256.1 GCA_019247245.1 Rubrobacter sp.
TGACCCTGACGATTCGGGACGAGGAAAACCCCTACCGCTACGCCGAGGTGCGCGGGGAGGTCGTTGAGAAGGTAACAGGCCAGGAGGCCCGGGATCACATCGACGAACTCTCACGTAAGTACCATGGCGAAGACTACCCGCCCGAAAACATCGTGAGCGAGCGGGTGATGCTATGGATCGTCCCTTCCCGTCAGAGCATTGTGGACCAAACCGCGGATAGCATCGACTGACGACTGGGAAAGATGCCACTAGGTCCGGGGAGCTGTCACGTCGCCTGCCACGATCCAGAGCCCACGAGCTGCTCGTAAGGACGAGGGTATTGCCGTTGCGTATTCTCTTCTACTCTCGGAAGCTCATAATACCCTTGCTTATGAAAAGAGGGCCGGAGCTTTTGCACTACGGCCCTTGTACTAGCTAGTCGTGATAGCCTACTGCTATGGCCTCCTGTGTGACGTAGCCCGCTCACGAACCTGCGTGAAAAGCACCCGCTCCACCCTCGAAGTCTCACTGGTGACGGTGGTAGTAACAGTATTCTGCCGGAGAACGCGGACAGCCTGTTCCCACAGCGTCCTCTCCCTAGCAGTCATCGCTTACACCTCCTACCTACTAGCAATCTTCTCTGTACCTACAATATTACATACGTACGTACGGGGGAGCTTGGATTGTTTTTGAGAAGTTTTATGAAGATTAACAGGGGTATTAGGCTACTACAGCGCTTTGCAGGGCTATTGAACCATTCTGCATCGTAGGACACGCGTGCGTCTTTAGAAGAACTGCACAGGAAGAGATGGGGTGCTGCATCCTCAAGTACCCTTCCAAGAGAGGAAGGTTGGCTGACCCAACATCATTGCAACCCACTATAAAACAACTGTTTACTCTATATGACTAGCCTGCTCTAGGAACGCTCGTAGCACGGCGGGGGC
The DNA here is from genome assembly GCA_019247245.1 of Rubrobacter sp. GTDB lineage: Bacteria > Actinomycetota > Rubrobacteria > Rubrobacterales > Rubrobacteraceae > Rubrobacter_F. The sequence continues at coordinate 924 of JAFAPF010000256.1, forward strand.
TCAGGCGGCCCAGAAGCAGAGCCTTCTCGCAAATCCAGTAGCAGGAAAGTATAAAAAGAGCAGGGTCGAATACCCAGACACTAGCTCACAACCCTTCTCGGGCAAATGGTTAAGGGGCACCGAATATACCCGCACACTACTGGCTTGTAGCGCTGAGAACCACTGCTACAGCAGAGCGGCAGTCCGGCTCCGTCGTCTGATCGTCGACGTACTCGCGGCGAACGATGTGGTCGTTTTTGTCGATCACAGTTATGGGCATAAAGCTTAAGGTTGTGCGCCCAACACTAGGAGAACACGCTATGGCCTCCGAAACCGAGAAGCACGTGCAACGATACCTTAAAGGTATAGATTATCCAGCTAGCAAAGACGAGTTGGTTTCCACCGCTAAAAGCAATGAGGCTCCCCACGACTTCATCAAACAGTTAGTGGACTTGCCAATCATCGAGTACTCTGATCCTGAAAGGGTAAGGACCTCGTTAGATGGGTTGCGTCCGCCGAGGCCCGCAAGCGAGCTAGTAGCGGACGATCTTAAAGAAAGGATCATGGAGGCAATCCGAGCTGAATGGGGCAAGACGCGCCCTTCGGGTGGTGTGGGGACGGTGGACAGCGAAGACGTGTATGAGCGTCTAATAGCAGAAGGTGTGGATGTTCCTCAAGGATCAATGGAACGCATCTTAGAGAAGTTACGCGACGAAGGGCAGATAAGCGGCGCGCCTTACCATGCCCCAGCGAGCATACCAATCCACGGAGCTTGGTCGATCATCGAGCCTGGCTGGGAACGGCTGTAACTATTATCTAGCGCTCGTCCCAACGCCACAGAACAAGCTTGATGCCTCTCATAATTTATTCGGGCTGGGGCATATGGATGCCGGACCGCTAAAGAGTCGATCAAAAAGGTATGCCGGAGTCCTGGGAAGAGCACCAGTAGCGCTAGGGATGACGGGCGGCTTCGCCATCTTCATCCAGCACCTTGAGGACCAGCTCCTCTCGGACACCCGCTGTGTGGTCAGCACCGCATTCACAGGTAGTCGCTTCGGAGCCGATGAGCTCTGAGCTCTTGAAGGTCAACCTCTCGCCACACTTGCACTCGACCAAGACACTTTCACGACACCACCTGTAGATCCTGCCGAATTCCACGTCTTGGGCCTCATAATGCCCTGCGACACGATCGATGACTCGCACCCCTAGCCTCCTCTTCCCGTCATCCCCCTCCTCATGTTACATATCCCGGCTGTCACTGCTACCCCTGTAGTATCACGGTCAAATGACTTTGCACAAAAAGTTCGCGGAGGTACCACTGCTCGTAGTTCTAAGGAAAAGAAGGGCCAATATCTTGTATCGATATTCCTCTTCAGCCCAACGAGTCTCCAGGCCCTGAAGGGTCGGGCATCTGTTCATGACCTCGCGATATACGCGAACGTCTCCCAGCTCGTCTCGGCAGGCTTGCGTGCTACTTCGGCTTGTATCTATAGTACGGTATCAGTGCGCAGCCTACGGGGGGCAGCGAGGAAAAAGAACGGAGGTAGTGCTTTTGAGGCCCATCTTTATAGTTGTCGCTGTAGCCGCTCTTGTGGCAATGATAGCAGCCTCCGCCTTACCGAGCCTGGCGCAAGAACAGGGGCTCGCACCCCAAGCCGTTATGACGATTACCAACTCCGCCGGCGAGCAGGTGGAGGTGCCGGTGGAGATAGCAGCCACGGATGCTGAGAGGGAGAGAGGGCTTATGGGGCGAACCACTCTGCCAGAGGACTCTGGCATGCTCTTCGTCTTCGATCAGGACCAACAGCTCTCGTTTTGGATGAAGGACACCCTGATCCCCCTCTCCATCGCCTACATCGACGGTGGAGGACGCATC
>JAFAPF010000268.1 GCA_019247245.1 Rubrobacter sp.
CGCGTGGATAGAGGATCATCCCGGTGTAGCGGAAGAGAGCTAGGGGCTTACCGCTATCGGCGTCGGTGACGGTAGCGTTCCATCTCTGGTTGCGTGTCGCTCGTGGCTACCTTCGCTTCGCACTCTATGGCGCCTGAGTGCTTAGCACCCAAGGAGTTGCTCTTCAACTCGACCGTGGTGAAGTTGTCTGCGCCCTCGGGCAGGTTTGCAAAGGTGCCTAGCCGCAGGAGGTGTCGGCGAGCGCGACGATTGTCGCTGCGTAGAGGTAGCCGTTAGGGGTCGGTCATCAGCGTGTCCCGGAGATCCAACCTGCTCGCTAACCGTCCCTTTTCAACCTCAAGTATCTAGATGCCTATAAGGCGGCCTGGCAACGTTCTGGCACCCGCTTGATTGGCTCCTCCGGAAATGTCATCTCTCGTACCCCCGCGTATAAAGCTTGCCTATATCCTGTCAGAGAAGCGATGGTACAAAAGAACGGAGATGAGACGGTGCCATGCGTCGAGGCTCTTTTATTACTTAGTCCCGGCGGGCGTTGAGTCCCGGCGGGCGTTGAGGATCTCACGCTAAAGAGGCCAGAGGGGCGTTAGAATCTGCCGGTGCCTAACAGAACTACAAAGAACCTGCAAGCGCCCCGGAGGGCTCGGGCTTATCTCGCGGCCAACGTCGGCTGTCCGGTGCTGCTCTTAGCCGCGACGGAGGAAGACGCCCAACGCTACGCCAAGGACGCCCGACTCTTTACGGACGAACCCATAGTTCACCTCCCCTCGCGCGGCGTCCTCTATGGCGATGTGTTCGACCCACCTGTAGTGCGCGTAGGAGAGCGCCAGAGGGCCCTTCACGCTCTCTCGGAAGCGATGATCGTGACCGCAGGACCTCTGGCGATCAAAGAGAAGACGCCGCTCTACGCGCCTATACGTGTGGAGGGCGAAACCGAGATTGCGCTGGACGACTATCTCTCGCGGCTGGTGTCTTTGGGTTATAAGAGAGTAGATCGGATCAGCCGTCACGGAGAGTTCGCGGTTCGCGGGGGCATAGTAGACATCTTCCCGAGCACCTGCCGTTCGCCAGTGCGCATCGAGTGGTGGGGTGACGAAGTCGAGAGCGTCCGGGCCGTCTCTTTAGCCACCCAAAGAGTAGTGCGTGAGCTGGAAGGTATTACGGTCTACGCTGCTAGTGAGGGGGATCTGGCGACATTAGCTGCGAGTAGCGAAGAGGGCCTCCCGGAAGAAGCGCGCCGGGGCGTGCACGTGCCGGGGCTAGACCGCTTGCTCCTCGCCTTGAGCCCCGTAACGGCGCAGGATCTATTGCCACAAGATCTTGAAGTATGGGTGGAAAATCCTGCTGAGAGGTTGCCCGAGAACGCCGAAGACGTCGTCTTCGGGCTCTACGATGATCTCCCGGAGCCCGACCTCCGTTTTGTCACGAGCGCCAGCGAAGCGGACCAGGTCGTCTCGGCGCCACCGGTGGTGACGCCTTCATCTACTATCCGGGAAGCCGCCCGGAACCTTTCCATGCTCGTAGACGAGGGTTCGCGCGTCTTTGTGGCCTGCTCGTCGGTGGGCGAGGCGAAGCGTACCGTCTATGCGTTCGGGGAGATCGGACGCGTTGTTGAACAAGCTTCGGTTGTAGATGCGACTCTCCCTCCTGGCCTCTATGCGATACCTAAAGAGATCGAGGAGGGGTTCTCCTACCCGGCTGAGCATGTTGTGGTGGTCCGCCGGGATGCTCTATTCGGCCGAGGGCGTACCAAAGTTACCAGGGGCACTAGGGTACCTTCAGTCGCCTCTTTCGCGGATCTTAGGAGTGGGGACCTTGTGGTACACCAGACGCAGGGCGTAGGGCGTTTCGAGGGGCTCATTTCCAAGGAGGTTCTCGGGGCGACGCGAGACTACATGAAGGTCAGCTACCGGGATGGGGACACGCTCTTTGTACCATACGAGCAGATGGAACTACTTCACAAGTATGTGGGAGACGGCCAGAAGATGCGTCTCGACAAGCTCGGGGGTTCCTCTTGGGCGGCTGTCACGGATAAGGTTCGCGAGCGGGTCAAGGCGTTAGCGGGGGAGCTCTTGCGGGTGCAGGCCGCACGCGCGAGCACAAAAGGGTTCACCTTCTCCGAAGATTCCGAGTGGGAGGTGGAGCTCGAGGAGAGCTTCCCTTACCAGGAGACCCCGGACCAGGCGGCGACCATCGCCGCCGTCAAGGCGGATATGCAGAGTCCGCGAACGATGGATCGCCTGGTGTGCGGGGATGTAGGCTTCGGTAAGACCGAGGTTGCCGTGCGAGCAGCCTTTAAGGCGGCGCTCTCCGGCAAGCAGGTCATGATGCTTGCGCCGACGACTATCCTCGTTCAGCAGCATTACAGAACCTTCAAGGATCGGCTGGGTAGGTTCGCCGTAAGGGTCGAGAGCCTCTCGCGCTTCTCGACCCCTTCCGAGAGGGAGTCGATCCTGAGGGGCTTCGCCGACGGCGAGGTGGATGTACTTATAGGGACACAAGCCATCTTAGGAGTTGA
>JAFAPF010000290.1 GCA_019247245.1 Rubrobacter sp.
TACGCTACCCTCTCCCTGACCTCGACCGGCGCCGAGTGGTGGCTCATCCCCGCAACCGCGATAAGCAACCCTCGACCACCTCCTCAATCTCACCTTCGACTTCACGTTTATTCTGCCGTGCCTTGCCCAGTTCCTCGACGACGCCCGCCCACTCGGGGCCGAAAACGTCTTCGAGCTTCTGGCGGATGCTAAGCGCCAGTGCCGGCGATGCCCCGCCGGTGGAGACCGCAACCTGCAGCCGTCCGCGCCTCAAGGTCGAGGGCAGGGCGAAGTCTCCCCCCGCCGGCTCGTCCGCGACGTTCACCGGGATGCCCCGCTCGCGCGCCTCCCGGGCCACCGCCGCGTTCATCTCCCGGCGGTTCGTCGCCGCGAAGACCAGGAGAGCCCCTTCGAGGTCGCCCTCAGTATAGGGCCTCCGGCGCACCTCGGCAGCCACGCTCTCGAGCTCCGGCTCGATTTCGGGCGCTATCACCACGACCTCAGCCCTCGCCTGCAGGAGCTTCCTCGCCTTCCGGTTCGCGACCTTCCCTCCCCCGACGACCACGCAACGCTTGCCGTCGAGGTCGAGGAATACGGGATAAAGAACGGCGCCTTCGCCCTCGATATCTTCCTCCTAATGACGCACCAAGAGAGTCAAGTCTAGCACAACCTACCCTCGCGTATATTGTGTATCAAAGTGTTGCATGCGCGGGCACCTTATGCCGTGTGACCCTTCACGATGGGACCTCCTCCTTGGTCTTTTCGAGCAACCTGACGTCCCCGATCACCATCCCCTTGTCCACCGCCTTGCACATATCATAGAGGGTCAGGGCTGCGACGCTTACCGCCGTCAAGGCCTCCATCTCGACGCCGGTGCGGTCGCTGGCGCGGGCAGTTGCCAGGATCTCGACCCCTTCGTCCTCGACCGTAAACTGCAGATCTATCGAGGTAAGGTTCAACCCGTGGCAGAGCGGGATCAAGTCCGGCGTGCGTTTGGCGGCCATGACCCCGGCGATCGTGGCCGTGTTCAGGGCATCGCCTTTCGGGAGCGCCTTTTCCCGAAGCAGTCCCACGGTCTCGGGGGACATCCTAAGGCTGCCGGCAGCGATGGCGGTACGGCGGATCACAGCTTTCTCCCCCACGTCCACCATACGGGCAGCACCCTCATCGTCCAGGTGCGAAAACCTCGCCGTCACCTACGCCTCCAATTATTAGCCATCATCTATAAGCTTCTACCCAGTCGGTATAAGCCAGCAACGCGGGATTGGCGCGTAGCCGAACTTACCTTATTGTCTTGCCCGCCAACCTTTGCCCTCTCCAACTTTGCTGAAAGCCGAGGGCCGACTGCTAAAAGGCGGAATGCGGGGGAATCGAACCGCCACGGACGTTTTACGCCCGCAAACCGGTTTTGAAGACCGGCTAGGCCACCAGGCCCACACATTCCAGAGTAAACCATGGCGATTTTAGTATATCGTCCGGCTCTATCGATAGCGGCGGGTGAGTATACGGGTGTCGCCGACACGGCGGGTGACGCCGGCGGCGTCGGAGTACTCGAGCCAAGCCTGGGCGTACTTACGGCTAGTACTCAGGCGGTCCCGGAGGCCGGCGAGCGTAATCTCACCTTCCTCCCGGCATGTAGACTTTATCTCTTCCAAGGTCGCCTCTGCCGTCTCGGCGGCTGCGAAGAGCCCATCGGTGAGCCGCACGGCGTCTCCACGCTTGAGGAGCAGGTGGACGGCGGGCGTCGCCCCCGTTGCGGGCGGCTCCGCCCCGGCCTGGCGTAAGGCTTCAAGCAACTCTTCGACCTCCTGCCTCAGCTCCGGTGGGATCTCTTCGGCGTCCGGCAGGCTTACCCCTGTTTCGCCGACCCGGATCTCTGGCTCGTCTTCCCCCACCATCTCTGTGAGCAAGGCATCCGCCAACCGGACTTCGAGCCTCGTAGCGGTCCGGGCCTCGGCCACGGAAAGCTCCGGGCATTCGGGCCGCTCCGCCGCTCGCCTCTTTAACGCTTCCCGCAGCCGGGCGCGCGCCGCTTTCACCCCTCTGGCGAGGGTGTAGAGGTCGCCGAGTAGCACAATCTCCGAAGCACTTCCCGCTGCGGTCGAGATCTCGACAGGCGTAGCCGGGACAACCAGCGAGAGTTCTGCGGCAGTCATCCCCTTTTTGGGGGAGCGGGCGAGTGCGAGCTTTACGATACGAACCACTTCCCCACTCTCTAATGCCTCCAGCCAGCCGGGTTCGGGGTTGCGGCCTGTAGGCGCAGGGTCCAGAATGGTGCCGCCCCCGACGGTGTTTTGAGGGCCGGACGAGCGTAGCACGAAGCGGTCGCCTGGGAGCACGACGAGCTCTTCTTGCAACACAAGCCGGGCCAGCGCGCGCTCTCCGGGTAGTAGCTCCTTTCGGTCGAGAAGGCGGATCCTGGCGTTGGTGGCCCGAGTGCCGTGGTAGAGCCTGAGCCGGGTCACGTGCCTAAGCGTGGATGCGTTTTCGAGAAGCCGGATACCAGCGTCGAAGGCACCGGTAGCCGGTAGGGGACTTGAGAGCAGGACGTCTCCAGATTCCAGCTCAGCGGCTTCGATCCCGACGAGATCCAACGCAGTCCGGGCACTTGCGTAGGCAACCTCGGCGGGCCGACCGTGGTTTTGGACACCGCGCACCCGGGCACGGCGTCCGGCGCCGGTATATAGGATGTCGCCCGGTCGGATCTCGCCCGACCATAACGTCCCCGTAGCCACGAGACCTATGCCTTTCAGCACGAACACCCGGTCCACCGGTAACCGCGCGAGGCCATCCGCGCGGACGTTCTCCGAACGGGCTGCTAGCTCGTCGAGCGCAACCAGAAGGTTGTCAACGCCTTTACCCGTCACCCCACTAACCGGGATTATGGCGGCTTCAAAGCCTACCGACTCAAGGAGCTCGGCCACGTCGAGCTCAGCCAGCTCAACCGTCTCCTCGTCTACGATATCTATCTTGGTGAGCGCCACGATCCCACGCCTTACACCGAGCACGCGCAAGACATCGAGGTGCTCCCTAGTCTGGGGCATCACCCCATCGTCGGCGGCCACGACGAGTAGAAAGGCATCCACCCCAGTCGAGCCAGCGACCATGTTCTTCACGAAGCGCTCATGGCCCGGCACATCCACAATGCTCGCTCCACGACCGCCGGGCAACTCGAGCTCCGCGTAGCCCGGAACGATAGAGATGCCGCGCCTGTGCTCCTCCTCAAGGCGGTCGGTGTCTGTGCCCGTCATGTAGCGTACGAGCGTGGTCTTGCCGTGGTCTACGTGCCCAGCTGTCCCGATGGTGAGCACTATCGGACGATTATCCAAGGGAGGCCCTTACGGCGCTTAAGATCGCCTCCTCGTCTCCTTCAAGGAGAGTCCGAACGTCGAGCCACAACCTTCCTTCGCCCACGCGGCCCACTACGGGCGGGTCCGCCAAACGCAGCTTCCTGGCCAGGGTATCGTCTCCAACGAGGCGCACAGCGTAAGACGGTACCTCGTAGAGGGGGAGCGTGCCGCCACCGCTCCGGGCAACCGAGGGTGCCACGTCCACGGCAAGGCCAGGCGCGGTTCGGGCGAGCCTACCAGCCAACCACTCGGCGCGGGCTTTGATCTCTTGCTCCGGAGCGTGAAGCATCTTGAGCGTCGGCAGCTCTTCGCGAGCATTTCCCTCAACGTAAGTAGTCAAGGTGATTTCGAGAGCGGCGAGGCAAAGCTTATCGGCGCGCAAGGCACGAATCAAAGGATGACAGCGCATCGCTGAGATCCAACGCGACTCTCCGACGGCGATCCCAGCCTGCGGTCCCCCGAGAAGCTTATCTCCGGAGAAGATTGCCAAGGCCGCCCCATTCCGGACCGCCGTCTCTGGTTTAGGCTCATCGCTTATCGGTAGCAAGGCTCCGCTGCCCACGTCGGCCACTACCGGCGGCCCTAAAGTAGCAAGCTCCGCGACCCCGACCGACTCGGTGAACCCCACAACTTTGAAGTTGCTCGGGTGTACCCACAGGATTGCACAGGTGTTCTCGTTTATTGCCCCTCCGTAGTCGGAGAGACGGGTACGGTTCGTAGTACCGACCTCCCGCAGTCGCGCCCCTGAAAGCTTAAGCACCTCAGGGATACGAAAACCACCCCCGATCTCTATGAGCT
>JAFAPF010000464.1 GCA_019247245.1 Rubrobacter sp.
TATCGCATCTCTGAGGTACCGGTTGACTGGATTGAGGATTTAGACAGCCGGGTGGATGTATCTTCTACAGCCATAAAGGACATAAAGGGGCTCTTGCGGGTGCGTATAGAGCGCCTACACCGGCTCTTCGGTGGGCAGCAGACGCGCGACGTAGCCCGCCGTGGCTACTCTCCGGATGAAGATGTAACCAAGGCAAGTGGTGTCTTCGTCGAAACGCCGACGGATGAACGCAGGAATATCCGAGGAGGAGCAACCACTACGGTGAGGCTGAACCGCCCACCCTTGCTTCATTCCGACGATTCGTAGAAGCAAGGTCCGTTAGCGGGGACTAGAACACCTTTTCGATGCAAAGGCAGGTTTTTCATGAAAGCGATGGTTCTGGCGGCTGGCAAGGGCACGCGGCTCTTCCCACTAACGGGTGTAATCCCCAAGCCCATGGCCCCAGTGGCCGGTAAGCCTATAATCCAGCACATCTTCGAGGCACTGTCAGAGGCAGGTGTGGACGAGGTCCACGTCAACGTCCACTACCTGGCCCACATTATTCTAGGTTGCTACGGAGAGAGAAGTTGGGTGGATGGTATGACGGTCGTTACTACCCGCGAGGACGAACTTATGGGTACTGCAGGAGGGGTCAAGCGTCTAGCTGACCGCTTCGACGAGACCTTCATCGTGATTATGGGCGATGCTCTAACCGACGCGGACGTGCGCGAGGTCTTCACCTTCCACAAGGAGCACGGCGCGCTCGCCACGCTGGTGCTAAAGCGTGTCGAAGACACCTCGGAGTACGGCGTAGCCAAGCTGGACGCCGAGAAGAACATCCTTGGGTTCCAAGAGAAGCCTCAGCCCGAGGAGGCTATAAGCAACTTAGCCAACACCGGCATCTACGTCCTTGAGCCTGAGGTGCTTGAGTACATTCCCAAGGACACTTTCTTCGACTTCGCCGAGGATGTCTTTCCGCGGCTCTTGAAGTCCGGAGAAAAGGTCGTGGGATACGAAGGAGACTTCTACTGGTCAGATATCGGGACGCTTGTGTCCTACCGAGCGGCCCAACACGACGCACTCTCAGGCCGGGTGGCGGTCAAGGTGCCTGGCGAGAGGTGGGGCAAGGGTTTGTGGATCGCGGAGAAGGCCAGAATCCATCCATCAACCTACGGGCGCATAGAGGGCTACGCGGTTGTCGGTTCGAAGGCTGTGGTTGGTCGGGGGGCAAGCCTCTCTGGAGTCGTGGCGGTTGGGGACGGATGCCGAGTGAGCGACGGGGCTACGCTTAAACAAAGCGTCCTCTTACCCGGCTCGTCCGTGGGGAGCGAGGCATATCTGGAGGACTGTATCGTCGGCCCCGGCTATGAGGTTCGCCCGCGGGAGTGGATCCGTGGGGGTGCCCTCGTCCGCCGGGCGTGCTGAAGAAACAACCCTTCGAGAATCACCACGGCACTAAAGGAGACCCGGTACTGTGTCGAAGCATACGAGTTATTATCTAAAGAGAGAGTCTGAAACGCCGAAGCTTCTGGCGAAATACTTTTCGTACATAAGGCAGGGCAAGCTGCTAACCCGCGAGGAGGAGGTGGGCCTCTTCAAGAGAACCAAGGTCGACGACCGGGGTGCCCGCCAGAAGCTAATAGAGAAGAACCTCAGGCTTGTGGTGGCGGTGGCTAAGAAGTACCGCGGAATGGGCCTTCCTTTCGAAGACCTAATCCAAGAGTGAAACATAGGGTTGATGAAGGCCGTGGAAAGGTTCGACCCAGATAGAGGGTATCGCTTCTCCACCTACGCCGTCTGGTGGATAAGGCAGGCTATTCAAAGGGCCGTAGCCGATAAGAGTCGCCCTATCCGCGTTCCGGTACATATAGGCGAGAAAATGCGGAAGATAGCCCGCACCCACAACGAGCTTTCGGGTAAGCTCAGGTACGAACCCTCCGACGAGGAGGTCGCTCGGAGGCTTGGGTGGAGTACGGACCAGGTACGTGAGGTCACGGGAGCGATCCCGGATGTCACGAGCCTCGACCAGCCGTTGTACCCAGACGACAACGTTGCAGAGCTTGAAAACCTTGTTCGGGACGAGCGAACCTGCGACGCATTTGATGCCACGAGCTCAGAGATGGAGATAACGCAGCTCAAGGAGGCAATCAAGAGGTTGCCGGAGCGAGCACGCTACGTGCTGGTGAGGCGTTACGGTCTCGACGATACGACCCCGGCAACGCTCGCCGAACTCGGGGCCGAGCTCAGGGTCTCACGCGAGCGGATACGGCAGCTCCAGCGACAGGCGGAGAATGCTCTCAAAACTGGTAGTTATATTTAGACTGTTTACCCGGGCCTTCGTGCAGGCGCTGCCGAATACGGGTCTGAAGGCTAGCCATACGTACGGAGAGTAGACATCGGTTTGGGAACTCACGAGAAAGTCAAGGGCAGGAGACGAGCATCAACCCAAGGTTTTAGGAACGGCGGGATCGACGTGGACGTCCAAAACGTATGGACGTCCAACGCTTAGGGCGCGCTCGAAGGCATCGGATAGCTCCTCCGGGCGCTGGACGGTCTCACCCTCACAACCGAGACTCTTAGCCGCCCCTATAATATCCAGTCCTGGAAGATCCAAGCCCGGCACCTCTTGACCGATGTCGTCGCGCTCGGCAATGAGCTTGAGTATCTTGTACTGCTGGTTGTTTATGACGGTGAACACCACAGCAGCCTGGTAACGAGCTGCACTCCACAGGGCCTGCAAAGCGTACATCATCGAGCCTTCTCCGACGACGCATACCACCGGCCGGTCAGGAGAGGCCATGCGGAGCCCGATGGCGGCGGACGTCCCGAATCCCAAGCCCCCACTAGCAGCGCTATAGAAGCCCCCCGGCCATTTAATGCGGATATACTTGTGCAGCAACATTCTGCTCGACGGCGTCTCCTCAACCACGATCGCCCAATCAGGCAGATGCTGCGACAAAGCGTGCAGAACGTAATCGACCGGAAGTGGGTCTTTTGCCTCGGGAGCGGGGACTTCAGCAGGTGATGATGGCGCAGTACGGTCGGCCTTTTTTGGGAGACGCTCCGTCAGTCGTCGGACCGCAAGCGCGACGTCCCCCATCACACCTATGCCCGTAGCCGCACGTGATGCCTCCTCCGGGTTGTCCGTGACGTGGATAACCTGCGAGCTTCGCTTCACCGGCGGGCCGGGATCGTATGGGAAGTACCTGAACACCGGGGCGCCGAGGACGAGCACGATGTCGTACTCTGAGAGCTGGTCCGCGATAGGAGCCTGGGCAAGCGGCAAGTGGCCCTGGAAAAGACGGTGATCCTGCGGGAACCCCGCTCGCGGGTGCATAGGATCCGTCCACACCGCCGCGTTAAGCCTCTCGGCGAGGGCCACCGTGTCGTACCATGCTTCGGCCCGGTCAATCCCAGCCCCGGCGACGATCGCCGGATGTCGGCTCGACTCCAGGAGTCGGGCCACTTTATCCAACCCCTCCGGATCAGGGGCCATACGGTAGTCAATCTCCCGCGCTTCGTGAGGCTCGGCGGGAACCTCCCAATCGTTCATCGGGACGGAGACGAAGACCGGACCTTGCGGGGTCTGCATTGACATATGATAGGCACGCTCGATGGCAGCCGGCACATCCTCGGCCCGGTCGGGCTGGTGGCTCCACTTCACGTACGGCAGGGCCATCTCGACAAGATGGCCCGAGAGAAAAGGCTCGTAAGCGAGCTGCCGCCGGTCCTGCTGACCGGCGGTAATGACCAACGGTGTACGGTTTTGGTGCGCCGTCATGATAGCCGCCCCCGCGTTACCCAACCCCGCAGCGGTGTGGAGGTTCACAAAGACCGACCGCCCCGTCCCTTGAGCATAACCGTCGGCCATGCCCACCACGACGCTCTCTTGCAGTCCCAGGACGTAGGTAAAATCTTCCGGGAAGTCCTTTAGGAAAGGTAGCTCCGTGGAGCCAGGGTTGCCGAATACTTTAGTCATCCCGAAGGTGCGCAGAAGCTCGTAAGTAACCTCGCGTACCGTGCTCATGACAATCTGCTTCTCATGCAAAGATGAATCGAGGCGTTCCCCCCATCATCCGGCGTCTTCTGCCTAGCAGGCGAAGATGCGGGCGAGCGTCTCTAGAACAAGATCGTTCCCTCTTCACGTACCCCGAAGCTCCCACCTCTCTTTCCCTTCCTGGGTTAACCCTCTTACTATAGAGCCTTGTAAAACCCCGAACAACCGGTCGTTCAGAAAAACCGAACGCTTCTCTTATCTATTAACGAGACGACCCGTGGTTAAGAAATACCCGCGGCCTCTTCGAGAGTTCGCTCAGGAAGAATCAAACACAGGCACGTCCTTCGTTTCAGCATCCGGATCTACTACCGGCGTACCGTACGTGTGGAAGGTTTCCGGCAGTTGAAGGCCCCAGGCCTGGCCCTTTGCGCGTTCTTCCTGGGTCCAAGTGACAGGCTCGAAGTCGGGGGTGAGGATCAAGTACCCCCCAGAGAAGACCTCGATACGGTTGCCGCCGGGCTCGTACACGTAGAGGAAGAAGCCCTGAGTTATGGCGTGCTTGGATGGGCCGGTCTCGATGTATATCCCGTTCTCCAGAAAGATATCGGCGGCGCGCAACACCTCTTCCCGGGTGTCGGCCCAGTAAGCTACGTGATGCAAGCGCCCGTTGCTGTTCGTGGCGTCTACGGTGTACGCGATGTCGTGGGCCAAAGGGGTGACGCTGATCCAGGCGCCAGCTTCGGTGCCGTCGTCTAAGACAACGTTCTCCCGTAGTTTAAACCCCAGATACTCCTCCATAAACTCCCGATCCCTGCCTACCTTCTGTGACAGGACATTTATATGGTCAAGCCGACGCACCCCCACGCCCCACACGGGGTATCTCTGGGGTTGGTTCTTCAGCGCGGAACGCTCACCCTCGGCAGGACGATACTTCTCGGCCTGGTAGTAAACCTCCATCAGATGGCCATCCGGGTCTTCAAACTGATAGGCGGGGCCGTGGCCCACGTCCCCGTCGATCCATCCCTTACCGGATCCGCTCTCCTCAAGCGCTTGAGCCCGGCGATCTAGGGCCTGCGAGCTGACCGTACGCCAGCCGATGTGGCCCAAGCCCGCGCTTTTGGCTTCGGTGAGCTTGAGAGTATTGTGATCGAAATCGCCGAACGCCCTTAGGTAGACCGACCGATCCTGGCGATCAGCTTCCTCCATGCCGAGCACTTCTTTGAAGAACCACAGGCTCTCGTCGCGTCTGGGAGTCAGGATCTCGGTATGGCCCAGATGAGCGATGTCCTGCATGGGCTCTCGGGCTTCTGCCACGAAACATAGCCTCCTTTTACGCTTGCTCTCCGGTTGCTCCGGCTTCTTGCTCGGCCTCCATCTCCGCGATCTGCTGGATGAACTGCGCGCCGATGTTCGCCGCGGACAGACCACCGTAGAGGTAGGCCAGGTTCACGACCGCCTGCATCTCCTCCCAGCTAGCACCAGCGCGTCGCGCCGCTATGCCATGGATGCGTGCCGCGTCACGCAGGGAGAGAAGCAACATACCGAAGAGCATCAGCTGAACGGTCTTCACATCGAAGACATCGGGGTACATGCCCTGTTTGCGGATCTCTTCTTGCAAGGAGAGGAACTCCGGGTCCAGCCTAGAAAGGAGGTCGGTTCGAGCCTGGATGCGTGGCGGGACGAACCCTAACAGCTCTTCGTAGATGCGGCGGTATTCCTCCACCTCTGACTGGTCAATCTTAGGCTTAGGAAGGGCCCCACCGTTCTCTGCATCGCTCATGTCTACCTCCGTCAGGACTCGGGTTTGCGTGGTGTCACGGCATCAACTCCAGGTGCACGGATGCTTCTACGAGCAGCGCCCACTACAGGTTTTACACAGTCTACAGGATAATGCTTATCGCTCCGGCAGATTGCAGGTTTCGTAGCTCAGGACGATCTGCTTCGGTATCTCCGAGGTGGTAGCTACCAACGCCCCTGGGCTCAGGGTACCAGGTGACACAGCCTCAGCAATCAGACAACCAGCATATAGAGTTGAAGCTCAATAAACTTGACAAACCTGAGCCAGCTAACTTCTACGAAGAGTGGTTTCCTTCAGGAGATAGGCATATAAGCGCCGCCACCTTCAGGATTTCCCTAGAGTGTTAGCGAAAGTAAGAGTCGACAAGCGGGCTCTTACCAGTACGAAGGAGAGGATTATCTCAGCTAATCTCGAACCAAACGCAAGAGTGGCTGTTTCGCTCGACCCCCCAGCGATCCGAAATCTTCTCAACGATGGGCAGACCCCAACCACCTCTCAGGTCCCCCCGCGGGCAAGGCTCCATACCCACCTCAAAGCCAGAACCCGGATCGCATACTCTCCCGCTCACCGAACCTCCCGAGACTCTCACAGTAAGCCAGATGCGCTCAGTGGCCGAAAGCCCTGCGTGGAGGATACTGTTGGTCACCAGCTCGCTGATTACCAGCCGTAGCTCCTCAAGCTTCTCAGGGGCTAACAGAGTCTCAAACTGGTCAAGCGCATGACGAGCAGTCCTTACCACCTCGGGCTTAGGGGCGAGCCTCAGGGCAATCTCAGCCTTCATCGAAAAGTTGCAGCATACTGGCTAGCATTACAAGGATTATGTACCCTCGTGAGGTCTCCATTACACACTGTGTGGCTATGCAGCTGCTCTATTGGCCAAAAGAGAGGTATATAGGCTACACTAGTCACGAGCACAGGCAACTGTTAACTGTTTGGTGTTGTACTACGGTTGATAGAGGTGGGGATGCCGGGAGAATCGAAGCACAGAAGTAGCGAAGCTATTAAGCGTCTATGGCACCAGCCGGATACAAACAGGCATACGACGAATCATACAGTGCACCACGTACATCGAAAAAGGGATAGCGGAGCGCACTACTGAACAATGGAGGAGAGGGAGCAAAGTCTTCGGGAGAGCCAAGAGCGCTACCGCAGCTTTGTCGAACAGAGCACGGAGGGCATCTGGCGCTTCGAACTTGAGAATCCTGTCCCAACCAGTGTGGCGCCTGAAGAGCAGGTAGAGCGCTTCTACCGTGATGGCTATCTCGCCGAGTGCAATGATGCTATAGCAAGAATGTACGGCTACACGCATTCTGAAGAGATAGTAGGTGCCCGGCTGGAAGACCTCTTCCCCCTCTCTATCTCAGAGAATGTCGAGTACCTGAGAGCCTTCATCCGCTACAACTATCAGCTGGCCGACGCTGAGTTTCAACAGGTCCACTCTCGTGGCAACACCAAGCACTTCTTGAGCAACCTCACTGGTATCGTCGAAGATGGGGCCTTGGTGCAGGTCTGGGGGACACAGCTCAAGATAACAGAGCACAAGCGAAGAGAAGAAGCGCTACAAATATCTGAAGCGCGCTTTCGCGCCATGATCGAGCAGTCGCCATTGAGCATCCAGATTCTCTCACCGGATGGACGGACGCTCCAAGTTAACCGGGCCTGGGAGGAGCTATGGGGTGTAACCCTCGAGGACATTGCAGGCTATAACCTGCTGGAGGATCAGCAGCTGGTGGCTAAAGACATAATGCCATACATTCAAAGAGGCTTTGCCGGAGAACCTACTTCGATTCCAACGATTATGTACGATCCCGATGAAACCATCCCTGGTCTAAGCAGCCATGAGGAGCCTAAGCGCTGGGTCAAGGCTTTTATCTATCCTGTAAAAGATGAAGCCGGCAATGTACACGAGGTGATCCTAATGCACGAGGACATCACTGAGCGCAAGCAGGCGGAGGAGGTGCGTGCCCGCTTAGCAGCCATAGTGGAATCTTCAAAGGACGCCATAATCGGCAAAACACTGGAAGGTAAGATCACCAACTGGAATCGAGGCGCACAAAATATCTATGGCTACTCCACCGAAGAGGTCATCGGCAAGCCCATAAACATCTTGGTCCCCTCCGACCGCCCGGATGAGATACCAAAGATACTCCAGAGGCTCAGGCGCGGCGAAGCCATCAACCACTATGAGACGGTGCGGATAACCAAGGATGGCAGATGGCTGGACGTCTCGCTGACCATATCTCCTATAAAAGATGCGCTCGGTAACATCATAGGAGCCTCTACGATCGCTCGCGACATCACAGAGCGTAAGCAGGCCGAGGAGGCGCTTAGGCAAAGCGAGCTACTCTACCATACGCTCATCGAGCAAGCTACAGAGAACATCTTCCTGGTGGATGTGGAAACC
>JAFAPF010000467.1 GCA_019247245.1 Rubrobacter sp.
CGTGCCGGTCCATCCCCGGTTGTGTCCCACTCGGACTTGAGGGCACCGTTGTGCTCCATCCGCCTCAAGGCACGGTACAACGTACCCGGGTTCATTGCTTCAAACCCGAACATCGCCAATCGCTCCATGAGTTTGTACCCGTATAAGTTCGACTCCAGCAACGTCACTAAGACCGCCGGCTCCAACCAGTTACTCGGAGTGGCTAGACCTTCTCGATCCTGGGGAGCCAGGCTCTCGGGCTTCGACTTTCCTTCTGACTCGCTCATACCCTCTCCTCTGGCTTGTTTTGCGGGAGGATTGGAGCTCGCAAATTATCCATACCGCTACTGATCTTCTTTATAGGGGCTGCCGTATTCCTCTTGGGCTGGTCGGCCGTGTTCCTTTATCAGCTCTTGTGCTTGGTAGGGAGTAGGTATTTCTCTAACCCAGTAGGTTAGGTCAGTCTCCTCATCGGAGATCTCAAAGACAGAATCGTCGCTTCCCCACACCCACTTGTGGGCTAGTACCAAGAGGGTGTGGTTGTTGCCGACAAGAAGACGTGAAGAAAGCCTGCATCTATTTGCCAGCCGGCCTCTTCAATGGCCTGTTCTATCTCTTCGCGTGTCATTAGCGCTTTCTACTTTTCTCGATCTCTTGGTGGCTCAGTGATTGTAGTATAACTTACTAAGATATGCCTCGCTTGCGGTTGGTCGTTGCCTGGAGGGCGAACGCCACAATCCGCCGCAGCTTAATATGATTCTTTCTCCGGTCGTCCCTTTTTACTGCTAGGAGAGCCGGCTAGATATCTTTTACCTTGAACGCCCAGGGCTTGTTTACACAAAATAGAGGTATGGCGTCAACCACACACACTCCCAAAGCAGGTCTTCCCTCAGCTTCGGTGTATCGCTACCACGTCGTCTCTTCCACGTTGGTCTCCGCTTCGTTAAGCGTATCAGCTTCATATTCAGCGATTTTCTCGCCGCCTAGGCGGCCGACCTCTTAACGTGTCGTACAAGGTTCAGCTTCTGGGAATACCTGGAGCATCTCATCCATTGGCAGCTCAGGAGGACAGAAGTGCTCGATGGCTCCCTGAAGTAACTCTGCCTGGGCTGTTGCTGACCTGTTGTTAGCGACACCTTTTTTCTAGCTAGGCTGAATTGGTACTCCGTTGCTAGCACTACCGTAGGCAAACTCTCCAAGAGGGTGTCTCACAACCAATCGCCCAGCCGCAGATTTTTACGCTCCCTTACCTCTTTGGAACCAAGCGCAGCGAGAAAGAGTTTGTTAAGCTAAATAAAGCTTTGTTGACCTGCGCGTGTACGCGTGAGGGCGTCGTATTCGTGGTCGTCAGGGGGGTGATTTTGTCACTAGAGCTACAGGACCGGCAGAAGCCTTCAACCGACAATGCTGGAAAGAGTAGCGACCGGCGGCGGGACCGTCGGGTCTGGGAGGTCTTTCTCTCGCTCTTATTGGCCTTTATCGGGGCGGCATCCGCCTTGGCCGTCAGCGAGAACTTAGCGAGTGAGCAAGGTCCCGTCGCTCCTGTCGGTTCTGTTGCGAGGTTACCAACTCCGCTGCCCAAGAAGACGGTGCCAGGCTTCGATAAACAGGCGTTGAAGGCTCGGCTTGAGGAGATAGCCAAAGGACACGAGGGTACCTATGGGGTCTCGGTACTAGAGCCCACTTCCGGGACGAGGGTCTCGCTGCGGGGCGACGAAGAGTTTATGTCGGCCAGCATCGGCAAGCTACCCGTGCTCGCTACGCTCTACCAGGGTGCGGCGCGCGGACAGCTGGACCTCGAGGAGCAGATCTCGGTCGTTCCCGAGGATATCCAGGATTACGGCAACGGCGAGGATCTGACCTCCTTCCCAGCAGATTACTCTCTCAGCCTACGCCAGTGCGCCTACAACCTCGTTAACCACAGCGACAACATTGCCTGGGCGATGCTCAACCGTCGCCTCGGAGAGGATAGGGTAAGGACCGAGCTCGAGGGGATGGGTATCAAGAATTCCCAGTACTCTGACCATCTATCTGGGTACTTCACCACCTCAGATGAGGTGCTGGTCCTGCTTGAAAAGATCTCCGATCCTAAGTTCACCAACGAAAAGCTCTCATCTGAGATGCTCGATGCCATGACGCAGACCGACTTTGAGGACCGTATCCCGGAGAAGCTGCCTACCGATGTGCGCGTTGCCCACAAAACGGGCTCTTACAGCGACAACTTTGGTGATGCTGGGGTTGTGTTCTACAAGGACGATCAGGGCGTAGAGAGGCACTACTACCTAGCGGTACTAGCCAAAGGTGCAAGCGAGTACGATGCTCGAGATGCTATTCAACAGATGTCCCTTGCTGTCTACGAAGTGCTGAGGGGTGTAAGGGTAGATCCTCAGTGGTCACGTGGGTCGGCCGATCGCCTGGAGAACGTTGTCGATGGGTCGTTGGTCACCCAGCAGCCAGCTCCCGTGGAGAAGACCCAGAGGCCCGAGGAGACCACGATGCCTGCGAAGTCTCCACTCGACGATAAGCCGCCGGCGCTCCGACAGCCTCCACCTAGCAATGAGAGGTCTCTACCAGAAAGTTGGCGTAACGTGGTCCCCAATCCACCGTTCGCGTTCTCACCGCCCCTCGACCCGACCGTGCAGGAGCCTGTAGAGGCCAACAAGGGGTTTATACCCATCTTCCCGCAATGGGTCACTGAACAAGAGGAAGAAGAGACGACAAACTCTTAGGCCAGAAAAGCTCCGAGAAGCGTAGCGACACGAGCCCAGAGTAACGCCGTTCCGCTCTACATAGCTCACATGCGCGAGTTACACTGTTGCTGGGTCTCTTCGAGACTAGAGACTGTCTAAAACGTCCCGAAAGGCTTTTGAATAGAAGCCCCATGGGCCCACTAAACAGAGCAAAAGTGTAATTCCTAGCCGTTGCGGGACCGTTTAGGAGCAAAACCTCGCTTCAAGTACTTTTCAGACAGTCTCTAGAGCCCGTAGCCCAGCGCTAGCCGTCCGGCCTCCGGCATCGCTCGAAAGCCGCCTAGGTTTTTCGTCGTCTCCTGAATCCCGCGCTGATAGACTCCCTTCGGAGGCGTAAAGAGCGATGGTCGAGTCCCCTAAAACCGGAAGCGACAAGGATCTACCGCGGCTCAACCACGAGCTTTCCGTGCTGAACGCGATCGCCCGGGAGCTGAACCGCTCCGTGGATCTGCGCGAGGCTCTTGAGTTCACCTTATCGCAGGTAGCCGCACTCCTGGATCTGAGGACCGGTTGGATCTGGCTGATCTCCGAAGAATCCTCGGAGCCTTACCTGGCCGCTATCCAGAACTTGCCACCCGCTCTGGCCAACGATCCCTGGCACATGGATGGTTCCGGCTACTGCTACTGCTTGGATACCTATAAAAGGGGTGATCTCGAGGGCGCAGCGAACGCAAACGTGCTCACGTGCAGCCGTCTTTACGGTCTGGTGGACGGCACCGATGGCCTCCGCTATCACGCCAGCATCCCCCTCTATGCCCAAGACAAGAAGCTTGGCGTCATGAACGTCGCCAGCCCGGACTGGCGGAGCCTCTCTCCAGAAGACCTGCAACTGCTCTACACGATCGGGGACCTGCTGAGCATCGCCGTCGAGCGGGCCCGGCTCTTCGCCCGAAGCATCCAGCTCGGCGCAGCCGAGGAGCGCAACCGGCTGGCGCGTGAGATACACGACACTTTAGCCCAGGGCCTCACCGCCACCGCTTTACAGCTCGAATCCGTCGATGCCCTGCTCAGCGACGCCGGCTTGAACGTGGAGAGAGCCCGGGAACCACTGCGGCGCGCGCTCTCCCTCACCCAGTCCAACCTGGAAGAGGCTCGGCGCTCGGTGCTGGACCTGCGGCCGCACCGCTTGAGAGCCGTTCGCTCACCGAGGCACTCAAAGCCTTGGTGGATAGGTGGGAGTCGGAAGAAGGCATCAGCGCGCGTTTTCAGACGGTAAACGGCGACAGTCCCCTGCCATCGCGTGTCGAGGTTGGTCTGTACAGGATCTGTCAGGAAGCGATGACCAACGTCGCCCGACACGCGGAGGCCGAGCACGTGGCCATTCAGCTTGTGGCTACCCCTGAGCAGGTCCGGCTCGCCGTCGAGGACGATGGCCGGGGCTTCGATGCCTCCGAGATATCTACAGGACATCACGGGCTGGTCGGAATGAACGAGCGGGCGAAGATGCTCGGAGGCAGCTTCGATCTACAGAGCAACCCCGGCACCGGCACCCGGATCCAAGTAACGGTCCCGTTAGAGAATCCCTAAAGATGAAACAATCAGCAAAGATCCGGATCCTCGTTGCCGATGACCACCCGATACTGCGTGAGGGCCTCGTAGCCGTCCTGAGCACCCAGCAGGATTTCGAAATCGTTGGTGAGGCGGCGGACGGTTCGGAGGCGGTGCTTCTAGCGGAGCGTCTGGTGCCCGACGTGCTCCTGCTTGACCTCGAGATGCCGGGGCTGGACGGGGTAGCGGTTCTGAACAGGCTGCGGGAGGTCGGCTCCGAAGCACAGACCATTGTCTTTACAGCCTACGATACCGACGAGCGTATCCTAGCGGCCCTACGCACCGGGGCTCGGGGTTATCTGCTCAAGGGCGCATCCCGAACGGAGATCATCAACGCCGTCCGTACCGTCAACACCGGGGGATCGCTTCCGGGACCCATCGTAACGGCCCGTCTACTGGAACAAATAGAGGAGGGCGATGAGAAGGGACAACCGAACAAGCTCACACCTCGGGAGCTCGAAGTCCTGGCGCTCCTGGCTCGTGGCCGGAAGAACGCAGAGATCGCTGACAGCCTGTTCATCAGCGAGAGGACCGTCAAGTTTCACGTAAGCTCGATCCTCGCCAAGCTCGACGCCGAGAACCGCACCGAGGCGGCCAGGATCGCCCTTCGGCGCGGTCTTATAGAAGAGTCATCCTAGCCTCCTGCCTCCGTCATACCCGCCTTTCCTCCTTCACGCCACCAACACGGATCCCCGTAACGAGCGCGACGCTCGATAGGATGATGCCAAGGCCTATGAACGTCCCGATCCCTACAGGATCGCTCAGGAACAGGATGCCGAACAACAACCCGAAGACCGGCACGAGAAACGTCACGGTGAGGGTCTTTGTAGGCCCGACGTTGGCGAGCAGGTGGAAGTAGAGCAGGTAGGCCACGGCTGTACAGAGCAGGGACAAAGCTAGTACGGAGAGAGCCACCGCAGGGGGTGGCGCCTCTGCCGGGAGGGTAACGGCCGCCGGGGAGAGCAGGAGCATCGCGGCTCCCGTCTGCTGCCCGATCGCCAAGGCCAGCAGCGGGGTGTCCACGAAGGTACGTTTGGCGTACACCCCACCCAGCGCGTAGGAGAAGGCGGCCGCAAGCGATGCCCCAACCGAGATCAGGACGGTCCAGTCCAAGGCGATGGGAGTCCATCCTACGAGCACCACTACCCCGACGATCCCCGAAACTACCCCGACGACCTTTCTGGCCGTCAACGCCTCCCCTATCCACGCTGCGGCCACCACTGCGGCGAACAGCGCGGTGGTGGAGTTCAGGATGGCTCCCAGAGAAGCCGTCAGGTTGATCTCCGAGGCCGCTATCAGCGTGAAGGGAAGCGCCGCGTTCAAGCCTCCGAGGATCAAGAACTCCTTCCAGTGAGTCCTAAGCTTAGGAAGACGGCTGGCGGCGACGGCGTAAAGCGTAAGGACTACGGCTGCCAGGCCAACGCGCATCTCCATGAGCACGAAAGGGCCCAAGGCCGGGACAGCAACACGAATGAAAAGAAACGAACCGCCCCAGAGGGCCCCGAGCAAGGTGAGCACCATAAGCTCTTTCGGTCTCATGCCCGGGTCGCTCCTTTCGTCTCAGGCGGTCTTTAAACCAGGGCGGTTAGTGCTGTTTTGGTGGTCTTTACGTTACCACCGGGCGACATACACGGCACGACCGATACCCGGCGATCAGCGCTTCGCGCACGGAGCGAAAGGGCCGACGATTCTCGGGATGAATCCTACCGACGTTGCGGCAGGTGGCGTAGCATACGATCTTCGTGGTGCACGCCGCTATGTATGGAGTGCGTACGATCTCGTCCAGCGAGACGCCTTCTAGTTTCAGAAGCCTTGCTTTTTCGCCGGCACCGAAAGCGTAGTTACCCACGCGGCCGTCGTTCTTGACTACCCGATGACAAGGCACCAGGAGCGGAACGGGATTGTTCGCGAGCGCCGTGCCCACGGCTCTGGAGGCCTTGGGAGATCCAACCTCGCGAGCAACCCAGGAGTAGGGACGCACCTCTCCGCGGGGTATGCTCTTTACCACCTCAAGGACGCGCCGCTGAAAGGGTGTAGTTTCGGAAAGATCCAACGACACCTCCACCCGCTTTCCGGCGAGCGCCGTCGCTACCTTTTCTGTCAGGTTACGCGTCGGCGTGTCGGTGCCTTCGACTAGAAGCCGCTTGAAGCGCTCGCGGTAGCTTCGGGCAAAATCCTCGGGAGAGCCACCCCGTTGCACGAAGCGTACTCCTCGCAGACCCACACCGACGTACATCCTGCCGATCGGGGAGTCGACGGTGAAGAACCGATCTACCACACTGCTCAACACACGCTCGACGAGCCATTCGGGCTCCTCCCCCACCGGCAGGCGGGCCACGATCGTCCTCAGCAGTCCGGTTAAGAGCTCATCCTGGGCTTCGTGAAACCTCTCGTTCACTTGAAACCACCTTTCAGGCTGGATCGATCAACAAGATTCGGAGACGTTCGACACCCCGGCGGGTCAGGGTCTTGACGGTGTTCAAGGGTGTGCCGGTTATGTCCGCGATCTCAGAGTAGGGGAGATCCTGGATGTAGCGGAGGGTCACGGCCACCCTTTGACGGTCCGGCAAGCGCTCCAGCGCCGCCAGCACGTCGAGCCAGGCTTCCCGAACCTCATCTCCAAGGTCGGATACCGGCCGAAACCCTTTATCCGGCGCTTCGGCAACCAGCAGCTCACGGCTTCGGCCACGTACCAGATTGCGTACCACGTTGAGGATAATACGGTACAGCCAGGCGCGGAGCGCCAGGGCTCTGATGCGCTCTCCCGGGTATCTCCCGAGGGCAACGAAGGCCCGCTCGAAGGCCTCCTGCACAGCGTCCTCAGCGACCGAAGAGTTGCCCAACATAGTCAGGGCGTAGCGATACAGCTCGGCGTGGTGCCTCTCCACCAGCTCTCGCGGCGCACGAGGGTCACCGTTCGCAAGGCACGCTGGGAGCGGGTCTAACCCCACCTTTTCTTCCACGGCCTTCGACCCGGTATCCATACCTCATATAACACACCAGCACCTCAGAAGGTTTCACCCTATAGGTTCGGAACATATAGCCTGCTGTACTTTCGTACAGCCCGAATTTTAGTCTTCCGTAGGGCTTGAAAACCGTCCCTACTGACGATCACGCGCGCCCCTCTGCCAGATAAATTCAAGTCAAAACCAACCTCGGAGGCACGTATCATGACCGAGTATTCTTCCCGTACAGCCCTGATCACCGGCGCTTCTCGCGGTCTTGGGCTTGCTCTCGCCCGGAGGCTTGCCAGAGACGCTGGACCCTCACTGCCCAGCGGACGTTACGAAGCCCGCGCCCTGATCCCTATCAACGAAGGATGAGCATCCAGCACGCCACCGGCC
>JAFAPF010000480.1 GCA_019247245.1 Rubrobacter sp.
AGGAGGATGCTCACCAGAATGCCAAGGTTGTAGCCTACATAGACCGCCGCCGGGACGCCGAAGACCTGGTAGGAGTTTAGGACAGCTCTCATATATCCGGCAAGCCCGATGAAGAAGATCGTGATCGAGGCGATGCTCATCATATTGACCGCCGAGACCTCCGTCGATGCCGGGAGACCAGGGGCGAGGAGTGGCACCGTCCAGGGAGCCGAGAGCGCGACCGCGGTCGAGAGTATTGCCAATGCCACAGCGACCGGCGAGAAGGTTCGAGAAAGTAGGTTACCTACCGTACCCTCCTTCTCCAGTTCTCGGCCAAACAAGGGAACAAAAACCAAGACCATGGCCCCGTCAAAAAGCAACGGGGAGACGGTCTCCGGGACCATCCAGGCTATAAGGAACGCGTCGGTGTCGGCCGTGGCCCCGAAGTAGCGTGCGATTATGAGATCCCGGACGAAGCCGAGCAAGCGTCCGAATATGGTGACGAAGAACACGAGGGTCGCTGCGGACAAGAGGTCGCCGCTCCGCTTGCTCAAAAGTCTCCGATCCAGGACTCGCCTTTATAGCTCTACCCCAGCGGGGTCGCAAGAATTAGGGGCAGCATGTAATTCTAACGGATATCATCCAGCTTGGGCGAGGTGTAGAGTCGCATGGTCAGAGGAGGCAAGAAGTTGACCAACAGCCCGTCGGTGCCTAAAGGCCTCGTACACTACTAATGCTCGAAGATTTATAGCAACCAGCGAGCAACGCTTCATATAGGTCGTCTATGATAGCCGCGACGGTCTGGATATCGTAGCGTCGCCGGATAGCCTCATCGGGCTTGTCTGATCGGTGTTTCCTGCCGCGCTCATCGAGTAAAGCCTGCCTTAGTTGTAGGGCGTCTACGAATACCCTCTGTACACCAACCACCTGTAAACCGTCTAGAGCAGGGCACTCAGCAACGATCACTGGGAGGCCTGCAGCTACCGCCTCCAAAGTAGCGAGTCCGAAGGTTTCCTCCTCAGAAGCAGATACAAAGACGTCCATAGTTGATAGTAATTGGGGAATATCCACTCTCTCGCCTGCAAAGATTGTACGGTGGTCAACTGCTGCCTTCCGGGCCAAGTGCTGTAGCCGCAGCTTCTCCTGGCCCTCACCAACCAGCAGAAGCCATCCGCCGCTCTCTAAAAGCGGCACTGCAGCCTTGATCAGGAGGTCATAGCGCTTGAGCGGGTGTAGACGTCCAACCGAACCTATTACGAAACCCTTTGAAGGAATCCCAAACTCTGATCGGAGCGCACTCCGAGCCTCCGGATTGAAGGTGAAACGCCCGAAGTCTAGACCGTTCGGGATCACCCGGATCTTCTCCTCTGGTACGCCCCAGCTAACCAGCCGCTCCCGCGCTTTGGCAGAGACAGCTATGGTGACACTAGAGAGCCGCTCTGTGGCGAGGTAGAGCAACCGTACAGCCCAGGTCTTACGCCGGCCTTCGAGATATTCGTCTCCTATAGAGTGCTCGGTTGTTACAACTACCGGCACTCGTGCTAACCAAGCTGCTACCCGTCCATAGATACAGGCCCGGTAGAGGTGTACGTGTACTACGTCGTACCTTCCTCTCTGCATAAGTTTAGCCAACCGGAACACAGAAGAAATCTGTCGGTTGCTATGCATGCCCAGGTTGTATGCTTTGGTTCCCTTTGCGACTATCTGCTGTCCCACTGAGCCAAAGTTATAGAGTGTAGCTACCTCAGCGGGATAGCGAGTGTGCTGGAGGACGAGTTCCAATTGAGTCTCTGCTCCCCCGGCTGCCAATCCGGTTATAATATGCAGGACCTTCATTGCAGATTATGGGTGATTCAAGCGTACCATTACCAGCCTATGACCGCTCCTCGATCGAAATTGCGACGCGGGATGGTATACAGAATCCCAGGCTTTGGACATATCCCGTTCAGTTAACGGGAGCGATGTCCGCTCGGGCCTGTCGCCGAGATCAACTGCTCGGTTAAGCCTGAGCATACTTTAACTTGGTGGCTCTCCCTAACATTTCAGGACCTCGGAGTAGATACTAAGCGTGCGTTCCACCATCCGCTCCCGGCTAAATTCTTGGACCACTCGCTCTCGGGCGGTAGCTCCTGCAGTATTTCGTAATTGGGGAGAGTCCACATAGCGCAGTATAGCCTCTTGTAGAGCGTGAGGATCAGCCGGAGGAACCACTATTCCAAAGGTCTCATCTGGGATCACATCCCGAACGCCCCCTACATCTGTCGCCACGACAGGGAGCCCAAAACTCATGGCCTCTAGCAGCGCGAAAGGCATACCCTCCCATAGGGACGGCAGCACAAATATATCTATCTGCTCCAGATAGCCCCAGGGCGCTTGCACGGGACCGATCAACTCGAATCTATGGCGTAGCCCCCGACGCTGTATGGCGGTGTTTAAGCGTTCGAAGTCCGGGCCACCACCAGCGACCGAAAACCGTACTCCCTTGCGTTTTGCGCATACTCCCTCCGCAGCCTGGATAAGGTGCTCGATACCCTTCTGACGTGCCAGGCGGGCAACAGTTCCGACCACCAACTCCCCTACCTCAGACCGAACTCGGGTCTGTGGTGGTAGCGTAATACCGTTCGGCACTAACCTTAGCTTTTCGTCAACCCCTACCAGCCATCGACGGCCCAACTCTAGCTCCCTAGTAGACACGCATATGATGCGGCTGCTGAGCAGAGCTAGTACTCGCTCGACAGCTACATAGACCCATCTTTCAAACGTAGAGTCTGAAACTAGGAAAGACCACGCGTTTGGAGTATGCACTGCCGGAGTTTGAGCCATCCGTGCGGCTATCCGGCCTACCACACCTGCCTTTGCACTGTGAGTGTGGACCAGAGAGTACCTTCGCTTCCGGATCATCTTCCAAAGCTCCAGAGTAGCAATCAAATCTTTTTGTGGTGAGAACCCTCTGACCAGAGGTAATGGTAGAACACCGATTCCCCTACTCCGCAGCTCATCGGCCAGAGCTCCCGGGGAGCAGGCGACATCTACTGGCCAACCACGACCATTCAGCTCCGTAGAGAGGACAAGTGCATAATGTGCTACACCACCTTCAGCCGGCTGACAGACCTGTAGAATTCTCATATAGGTAAGAGCATCTTCAAGCGGGCTATAGCATTCTTAACCCATTGGGGAGTTCTCTCTGACTTTATGTACCGTGCGACTCTGGAGCGCAGGAGATGGTATCCTCCATAAGGGATCAAGGAGACCCAACCCCGGCCTAGAATTATCCGGTGATTGGGAACTATCCTCGGGTCCCAGCGCAGCTTTTGTCGGAACTCTCCCCGCAACATGTTCACCTCGGGGATGCCGCGTTCGAGGGCAACGTTTATCCAATTCCTCATGAAAAGCGAGTGGATCTGAAACCGACGCCGGCCATATTCGTTGGCGTTTGCAAGATACGAGCCGACGTACTGGCGTCCTACGAGCACGAAATCCGAAGCGACTACCTCCTCGCCCCGCAGAAACTCGTATATCCCCCCAGACTCAGTAGCCCACAGCCGCGTTGCGGCAGCCACCATGTGAGAGCCGAACCTACTGGTCAGGTGCTCCGGGTTGATTCCTCTCTCGCGCCAGTACCCTCGATGCAGAGCTAACCACGTCCGGGCCGCCTGCTCCGTACCGCCTTGGCTGGCGAGCGCGCAGCAAACCCCATCCTCTTTGGCCCGCCGTAGTGTCTGGCGGGCTATCCTACGCTCGTTGCGGCTAAGGGATTTAATCAGTTCCTCCCAGGGCTTAGCAATTACTGTGGGACAGCTGGATTGTCGGGTATAAATTCGGGGTCTGTTCCACCCTCGAAAGATGCCCCAAGCTACCGCTTCGGGACGCACCTCCTGAAGGTCCGCTACCCTCCAGGAACCTATCTGCCCAAGAGCCCTTATACCGGCTTCGGCTACTCTATCTTCCCAACTTTCTCTAGCAAGCACATCGAGGTGGTCAGTTATCGGGGTGCCAATGAAGAGCAGCCTTCCGAAGCCTAGCTTGCGCTCTAGCATGAGCGGCATTAGT
>JAFAPF010000491.1 GCA_019247245.1 Rubrobacter sp.
GCTATGCTCCTCGATATAAAGTTACTCTTTGCAGTACCTTGAGGTGTACTTGCCTCGACATTTATCTACTTGACGCCACAAATATAGATAGGATGCCACTAATCGTCCTTAGAGTTCGTTATTTTTCCTGCAAATCGGCGACTTTTCTAGTAGGGGCGGTAGGGCTCGAACCCACACTGTACGGATTTTAAGTGCGAATAGGTACGTCCTGCTTGATCCTGACCTAGTGGACAATGCAGCTTATTTACGCTAAAAACTCCGTTTTGCTCCGGGTTTGTTTTCCGTTGCGTTCAGCTCTGTTCTATCCCTACTGCTGTCAAGATATAAGCAGCTGGTCCCAT
Organism: Rubrobacter sp.; assembly: GCA_019247245.1. Classification (GTDB taxonomy): domain Bacteria; phylum Actinomycetota; class Rubrobacteria; order Rubrobacterales; family Rubrobacteraceae; genus Rubrobacter_F. Next base: position 342 of record JAFAPF010000491.1, read on the forward strand.
AAGTAGAGCTTAGACTGTAACCTTGCAACCAGGACCATCTCCACTTCTACCAAGCCCTACTCGGTAGGTTATGATGATCTTTGAGTAGGTCATCTGAACCCTCCATTCAATTCTTGCCGCAGCCACAACTTCTTCCTCTTTTACACATCTGGAGTTACCCGTAACTCCGGCTGAGGCTCTGTATCGGAGACAGCCTTGAAGAAGTCCTGGTCATCAAGATTGGCGACTCTACCGGAGCTTGGCTCGCCATACCTCCACTTCTCGATTAGGGTTCGCAGTTGCTTTATACGCTCTTGCGCCTCTGCGATCCATATTGGATCGGAAGTATCCTTGTTGAAGGGGAAACCTTTCTCGCTTTGGTCTCTCAAAAGATTTCCTATCGCTTGACGGTCTAACTGATGGGAGCCCACTTCTTCCAGGTTAGACTCCAGTTGATTCAGTAGAACCCGTAGCCTCACCCACTTATGGTGTTCAAAATTGAACTCGTTTAAGAGCTTCGTTCCAGCCTCTTTGCCTCTATTTACCAAGCTCTCGATTACTGGGTGTGGCATATCAAGATTTAGTCCTCCTTCGTCCTTACTAAGCCGTACCTGTACTATTCGCTCTTTGTAGCTGGGCAACCGAGATTGCATATTGTCCCTATAGTTCTGCGCGCTTCGGAAAATGGCCGTACCGAACCCTAGCAGCCCCTCAAAATCCGTCCACTCTGGGTTATCTGGGTCCTCGGGTGTAGGGAGCCAGACATGCTTGTCATCGTCCTGCTTGGGCTGGCTCTTAGCTCCTCCTTCACCGATCTTGCTAACACTGAACTGAGGTTCGGCCGTTTTAAGCAGCGAGGTCAGGTTGATACCGAAGGTGGGACGTTTGGGCAGCCACTTATCGAAGAAATGGATCGGAAAGTTGCTGCATATGCCCCCATCACTAAACCAGTTTCTTTGAAGCTCGGCTTCGGATACTTCTCTTGTGGGCAGGAGAGCTTCCGGTTGCTGCTCGCTCTCAGACACTGGTGCAATGGTGTACAAGGGGATGGCGCTTAACAACAACGGGAAGCTGACGGCCATACGCACCGGTACTACGACGGGGAGCGCATCTCCGTGGGGCAAGAAGTGATAGCCGGAGGGCAACTTTATGTCTTCTTGGCTTGCGGCGTTCTCTTCCATATAGTCCACGACGTAGCCAGGGAATAACTTACGCATGTCCTCTGACCTGAAAATAAAGGTGTTGAACTTTGTGGGGAAGATATATGGCTCAGTATAAGGTTAGTTGTCAACACCCTGAGGTCAATCGCTGAGGCCTCACCACCCGGGACCCGGTTGCTTTTAAGATCAGCAGAGGTGAGTGGTCGATTCTCTTCTTTATCGCTAATCTCGTCGAGCAAGTCGCTTAACCAGTCGGCAAGAACCTTTTGGCGTCCGATATTGTTGTCTTCGTGACCGGTTGACAAACCGTAAAAATTCTCCTCCGAAGGCACCTTCGTCACTAAGATTCTAAGTAAGGTAAGAAGGATCCAAATCAGCCCACCTGCGAAGCCCAACAAGAGGACTAACACTAATACAGAGACAATCGGGTTCAGCAACAACATGCCTATGACGAAAACCGCACCTAATAGTGCGCCGCCTAACACCCCTTTCAGGAAGGGTACTAGGTTGTTGCGTACTAAAACGGATATTACGCTAAGGGTGCGGGCTAACCACCCCATTTTCTTCTTCACCTCCATGAGGCTTAGCAAGGTGTTCATGAGTGGTCGGGTACTCTTTGTAGGACGGAAAAGCTCCTGCAGGAATTTAGGATCCGTCTCGAGTTTCTCCTGTTCCGCTTTAAGCTTATTGAAACCATGATCTAAACTATGATCTTGGCGTCTTCTCGGCTGCAGCTGTCAAAGCAGCGGCAATTGCTCCAACCGAGCCACCACCCAAAGAACGAAAGCGATACTCTTTGGCAAGCTTCAAAATAGCTTGAGGGTAGACCACCCCGCTGGTGATGCCTCCCTTCATCACTAAGTCACAGTCACCCCGTTGTGGGTTCTGGAACTCTCCATTCATGAACGCACTCCTTTCCCTATCTTCAAGGCACATTATTATTGATGACGAGCGTCCACGCATCCCTAAAACAAGCGAGTGACTTACTAATACGGAAAACTGGAGCCGACGGGAAATTGAGTGAGCTAATCGAATAATCCGCATTCTAATGCGGTTTCTCAGCCAAGTTCATAGCATACTCTAGAGTTATACTCGGACTACTCAGAGATTCTGTTTCTTTAAAGCGGACGCTCTATCCGCTCGAGGTGTCTCAGGTAGAGCGCTGTAAAGAAGATACAAGCTTCGGTAAGGCTGATAGCAAAGCATATAATTTAGGAGGTATTCTTGATATACCGGAGGCGGAACTTAAAACAACCCATCCTCTACGGATTTTAAGTCCCAAAACCTACGTGCTAGTCCATCCTAGTCTGTCTGCCAATTTATCGCATTTATGGGATTTCGAATGTTTTTCGTGCTTTCGTTTTTCTATTCCGTCCTGCTCCGTGCTAGCCCGGTTGCAGTATGGTTGCAGTAACTTTGCCACACAGCAGATGTGATAGTAAGCGGTCTTCAGGGGTGTAGTTAGGAGGAGCCCGGCCTTGGCGGCTTCTCGCCTAATGGTTGCTGCTCCTCGCCCGCCACCATCGCATCGAGCAGACGCTTCTCCGGTGCCGAGACGTCTTCTTTCGGTGTCGGGGCCGCAGTAGGGTTGGTACCCTCCGGCTCCAGTTCCCGCATAGCCTGTTGCTCGCCGTGGTGGGCTTCCCCTACAGCTTCCTCATAGCGACGCTCCGCCTCTTCTTCCTCTCTGCGCCTCACCTGCGCCGACTTGGAGGCCGACTTGGAGGACCCGTTAGTGCTGTCCCCGTCGAGGTAAGGTCGGAAGAAATCTATCGGGACCGGAAGGATGACCGTAGAGCTCTGCTCACTAGAGATCTCGGCTAGCGTCTGGAAGAGCCTCAGCTGCAGTGCGGTCGGGCTCGCCAACCTGTCAGCGGCCTGGCTCAGGCGCTGGGAGGCTTGGTACTCGCCCTCCGCAGCGATGATCTTGGCCCTACGCTCCCGCTCGGCCTCGGCCTGACCCGCCATCGATCGTTGCATTTGCTGCGGTATCTGTACATCCTTTACCTCAACTGCACTTACCTTCACTCCCCAGGGCTCTGTGTGCCCGTCGATTATGACCTGAAGCTCCTCGTTTATGGCCTCGCGGTTGGTTAGCAAGTCATCGAGATCTTTCTGGCCTAGGACGCTCCTTAGGGTAGTCTGGCTGATTTGGCTCGTCGCCAGCACGTAGTTCTCTACCTCTATGACAGATTTGTTCGGGTCCACTACCCGGAAGTAAATGACTGCATCCACCCGGGCTGGTACGTTATCGCGGGTGATGACCTCCTGAGGAGGGACAGCCATACTCACCGTACGGAGCTGAACCTTAACCATCCTGTCCACTATGGGGATGAGGAAGAAGAGCCCCGGCCCTTTGGCCCTCCCCTGCACCCTACCGAGCCTGAAGATGACGCCCCGCTCGTACTCGTTTACTATACGTACCGCGCTGGCCAGAATGAACAGAACCAATAGTACGGCCACAAACAGCACCACTATGGTCCCAAGCCCGACCGCCTGCATCTGTATCAAACCCATCTCCGTAAGATCCTCCTTACCCTAGCTGCTGGCCTAATGCTTCCACCCAATCACATCAAAAGGCACCACTGCGACGTTACCGTCTGAAAAACCTACCACCTGCACCCTACGGCCAACGTCTATTACTTGCTC
>JAFAPF010000500.1 GCA_019247245.1 Rubrobacter sp.
CACGCACTTCGGATCCAGCCTGTTTCCTTTGTTGGTGGTACAAATGGTCCAGAAGGCCGATGAGTAAACCCCGCGACATAAAGATCCTGCGGACGACCCCCGCAAAAGGTTGGAAAGCCGTTTATGCCGTGCGAGCAGAAAATGGCAGGGCAAAGATAGAGGAGGAGCGCATAAGTGTTTTCGCGCTTTGCGAGGATGACGAGGGAAACCGCTTCGTTAGCGGCGTGCGGCAGGACGACGTGCTTTGTGTGATGCGCGACGACTTCGTCGGGCATTTTTCTGTAAAAGAAAGCCGGCAAAAAATTCGGGAAGCGGCCGAGAGGTACGTGCGAACCAAAGCGCAGGAGAGAGGAGAGCAGATCTAGATAAACGAGTCATCCTCTAAAGAACACTCTGCCCCCCGGTCGGTAAACATGCCAACGTTCTCCGTACCGGCCATGTTGGAGCCTGATTGTGATGGCTTCTTTCCTCTGCAATGGATATGCTTCTCGGGTGTACCAAGTTGCCAAGGAGGGTAGTGAACCTCTTCGCGAAGGACAAGACAGGAGCGTGAGCTTGATGAATGAGCAACAGCAGCAGAGGATAAACGAGGCGGCCCAGCAGTTCACCGACGCCCTTGTGGAATCGTACAAGACGGTTTCAGATCGCACCGTGTCGGCTCAGGAGCCTGGTATCCAGCTGACGCAGGACTTCTTCAACCGTGTGGTTGACAACCTTCGTACCCAGGCCGAGGACACTAGGCAGGTAGGCCAGGAGCTGGTGGGCCAGCAGCAGCGGCAGTGGGAGGCGGCTCAAACACTTGCCCAAGAGTCGACGAAAGCCTATATGGACTTTGTGAACTCCATGTTCTATTTCTACCAGGGGAGCGTAGAAGCTGCCGAGAGAAGCTCCGGAGCAGGTAGTTCCGGAACCATTACCCCCGAGAGCCCGGCGGACACCGAGGAATCATCCACCGAGGAACCGCCTATTGAGGACTATGATTCGTTGAACGTCAACGAGGTAAGCCAAAGGCTTGGAGAGTTGAGCGTCGAGGAGATCGAACAGCTGCGCGAGTATGAAGCCGCAAACAAGAACCGTCGTTCTCTATTACAACGCTTCGATACCAGGATCGCAGCAGCCCGTTCTTCCTAGACGCGCTCCCTTACAAAAACCGACGCTAGTTAGGAAGCTCAGTAAACATAATATACAGCAAGCAACGCCATAGTACAGGAAGGAGTTTTTCAACAGGCTCACCGCTTGTTGCCCATCAGATGAATAGTCGGCGGGATTATCGTTGTTAAGAGAGCAGGTATAAAATTAGATTCGCAAGCACAGTCAGAACTACGCTTAGCACGATGCTGATTAGTATCCAAGACAGGCACCCTCCCGAGCACCCCCTGCCTCCACCGCCGAAGATGATTATGAACAAACCTCTATCCTGCTCTTTCTCGCCTTACGATAGATAAGACAGCCTCGGCTCCCCTCGTCTTTATTTCTCTGCCGGCGCTCTTAAAGCTTCGCCACATGAAGGGTACTGGCAAAGCTACAAACCAGATTAGAGGCCGCCTTATTATCCACGCCACACTACCAAACCTCCTGGGTCTAAGAAATAGGCGTTATTCATAAGTGCTCCATCAACGGAGCAACGACATCTTGACAACGTAAGCCCCTCTATTAGCTTCAAGGTCGTGGGGAGCAGCTAAGAAGACACCCAAAGTTTTGCGAGGGTGCAAGAAGAAGCTAAGCCCTTAACTTATGTTTTGAACTACCGTGGTTTCTGCTTTTTGCAGTAGTGCTCGCTTAGGAACTAGCTGAGGATCGATCCGAACCGCTTGGGTTGCTCGACGTGGGGCAGATGACCACAGCTGGGAATGAGCTTGAGGGCACCCTTTTTGAGGCGAGTCACTGCAGTGGTAGCCTGTCAGTAAGGAAGCACTCTATCCTCTATTCCCCGTATGATAAGCGTTGGTATCCGTAAGCGAGGGAGTTGGTCTACCAACACCTCGCGTTGCCCGCTAGAGCCTACAGCGGTACATAGGGATTGCAGCGTTGTCTCCGTAAAGTTGGGGACCTGTGCTACCTTGTACTGGCCCGTAAGCCAATTTGGCGGGATCTGCCAAGGGCGCGCAAACATAAGCAACAAGCAACGCTCGCCTAAACGCCCTCGGGGCAGACCCGGGAGGCGTTCTTTCCCAAGCCGCTACCATCTCGCCTCCTCCAGGAAGTGTAAGCCCCACAACGGCTGGGTTTACTCCTTGACCTAGTCCTGCGCTATCCCAGGACGAGTGCAGAAACGCGTTCTGGCTCAGAGAGTGCCAAGTGTAGGGCTACAAGGCCACCGAAGGAGTTGCCTACCACTACTGCTTGCGCAATCCCTAGCGCGTCGAGAAACGCGCTGACGAACCGAGCGGTGAAGGCTGGTGAGTAATCGGGGGGCTCGCTGCTGCCATCGTATCCGGGAAGGTCTATCGCGTAGACAAGGTGGTTACGTGCTAGCGCGGGCAGTACCCAGGTCCACTCACCTGCGCTTGTACCCACGCCGTGCAGCAGGACTAGAGGTGGGCCTCCTGCTCCGGCAGTCAAATAACCAGTAGATATCCCCTCGACATCGATCGTCCTCTTTTGGAAGCTGCTGATGACTCTAAACCTCCTAGGGCTTACTAAAACTGGGTGAACGGATAGGTAAAGATGAGGACTATACATTGGACGCAGCTCAAGCCGAACAATGGTGGTGGGGGAGCACCCTCGTGAACGCAGCCTGGTCGGTACATGACGCGCTCGGATAGTACAGCACGCGTTTACGAGGCTGTAGAGCCAGGAGACTCTCATAGAATAGGCACTTTGTCCCAACCCTGAAGGATAGTGGTGTGTCGAGTATATAGCCGCCGTTCCTAGAAGGGTCTACCCAGAGCGATCTGTCCATAGCGGGCCACTGCAAGCATTAGTAGCCGTAGGCGATGAACCCGAGCGCCACCACGCCGAGGAGCCAAAGACCCGAAAGGCTGACTAAGGAGTTCCTGAAGGGCGCCACCCAAGCCTGTGGCCTCGCTTGGATCGAATTGCAGTGCAGCGACGCTCAGGAAGACGCTAGCAATCCCGATCACGATGCCCCTAGCTGCCAAGCCGAAGCGTTCCCCCTGCACGAGTATCCACCTTCCTACTCTCCTACTTATCTGACCAAGCTCGAGGTGTTCCTCGAAGTCAGCCTGGTAAGCATTGTAGAGTTCGTGGAGGCCGTAACCAACCACGCCTACACCGACTCCCAACGCAACCACCCAGCCCAACGGTTGCGAGAGAAGCGACGCCGTCCAATCCTTAGGAGGCTGCCTCCGCCGGAGGTAACGACCAACTGCCCAGCGGTGAACGCAAGAACCGAGTAGCCCAATGCAGCTGCCGCGTGCCCCGCGCGACTGGCGATGCCGCTTGTGTCGCGCCCTCCTCCCTCGGGGTAGGTCACCGCCTGGATGAGCCGCCAGAGCGCGACGCGCCAAGCCCTATGGCCACGAACCCGAATACGATCCACCCAAAGGGTTTGGTACTTATAGTCTGGAGAAGGCGGGTGGGTCGGTGGTGTGTCCTCCCATCCCGGTTGCTGCCCCTAGCACCAGTGCGCCTAGGACGAGGTAAACCGCACCCTTTCGCGTAGCCGGATCGCGCGATCCAATCTACCCAAGGGCTTGCTTCGTGGGCGGCTTGCTTTTCATGCTTGGCTTCCTGCTCAGCATTCTTTCCGGGGTTACTTGCCAATCCTAAACTAGTCTCCAACCTCTTGGGCCCACGAACCAAAGGGATGTCTTCTCAAATCTTGGCGGTTATGTACTCGCCTCTCTACAAGGGTGTTGCCTTAAGCGCGGGTGGTAGTGCTAGGTTAGGAACACACAGAGGCTATACGCCTCCATATCACCGCAAACCGCTGGTATCGATGAGCCCTAGCTCGAAAGCTCCGCGGCCATGAGCATAAGGCCGCCGTCTACGACGAACGAGGCACCCGTCGCGTAGGATGCCTTGTTCGAGGCCAAAAAGGCGACCCACGTGGCTATCTCGCGAGCGTGCCCCGGACGCCCGAGCGGTAGGTTTAGTCTCTCCATAGTATGCGGATCTGTATCTTCAGCACCGGTCATAGGGGTGGCGATCTCACCGGGGGCGATGGCGTTGACCCTGATTCCGTATGGGGCGAGTTCCATCGCCATAACCTTAGTGAGCAAGCCCAGGCCTGCCTTCGAGGCGCCGTAGGCCGAGGCACCTATGCGAGGGATGTGTTCGTGCACGGAGGTAATGTTGATGATCCTGCCGCCGTTACCGGCGTCCACCATCCTCCTCGCCGCCCGCTGAGCACAGAGAAAAGCCCCGTCGAGGTTTGTATCCAGGACCCTGCGCCACTCTTCATAGGAGAGCTCCAGGAAGTCGCCTGTAGGGTCCCCAGTTCCGGCGTTGTTTACCAGAACGTCCACACCGCCCAAGGAGTCTGCCAGCTCGTCTATAACGTTCGCGGCCTTTGGTAGGTCGGGGCTGATTAGATCAAGCCGGCGCACCTCGCCCCGTCTTCCTACCTCTTCGACTACTGTGAGCGTCTCCTTCGCCCCGTCATGGTCCTCATGGTAGGTTATCCCGACGTCGAAGCCCTCCTCTGCAAGCTCCTTGGCAGCTTCCTGGCCGATCCCTGAGTCAGAGGCTGTAACGATCGCGATGGGGCTCACGGTAACAGCTCCCCAACAGGTTCTACAATTACGCGCTTCATGATTGCTCCTCCTAAGGTTGGTTGCGGTCTTTGTACAGACGAGTTTTACCCAGATACCAGTCGTGACATACCAAACCGCTCGAGCTAAGGTTCCGCGCCCTGCTGGCCAACGGCGCGAAATAGGTAAGCTTAAATCCAGACCGCGCACCGAGGACATTTAAGGACTACGCAGGCGAAAAGAGGGTACTTTAAGCCCCGGTGTAAGATCAAAACTTCTACGAGGAGGAATATTGGTGATACGGATAGGAGCACAGATCCAACCGCAGCACGCTAGCTACGGGCAGATGCGCGATGCATGGCTAAGGGTGGAAGAGGTGGGGGTAGACACGCTCTTTAACTGGGATCACTTTTTCCCCTTGTACGGGGATCAGGAGGGTAAGCATTTCGAGTGCTGGACGATGCTCGCGGCGATGGCAGAGGCCACCGAAAGAGTAGAGCTTGGGGCGCTCGTAACGTGCAACTCGTATCGCAACCCGAACTTGCTCGCGGATATGGCGCGGAGCGTAGATCACGTCTCTGGCGGCAGGCTAATACTCGGGATAGGAAGCGGCTGGTTCAAGAAGGACTACGATGAGTACGGTTACGAGTTCGAGACGGCGGCAGGGAGGCTCAAGGCCTTGGGCAGGGCGATGCCGATTATTGAAGAGCGTCTAAGGAGGCTCAACCCACCGCCGCTACGAGATCGGATACCGATCTTGATCGGGGGTGGTGGGGAGAAGGTCACCTTGAGGATAGTAGCCGAGCACGCCGACATCTGGAACGGGTTTGGGGACCCGGAGCATGCAAGGCGTAAAAGCAGGATCCTGGACGACTGGTGCGCGAGGGTCGGGCGGGAGCCGAAAGAGGTCGAACGTTCCATTCTCATACGCCCCGCTCAGATAGAGAACGCCGACAGGTACGTGTCGTACGGTATTACTCACCTAATGCTTGGGTTCACCGGCCCCGACTACGATATGTCCCCCCTCAAAAAGCTCATAGCCTGGCGCGACTCGTATAGCAGGGGTTAACCCGAGCGTAGACGAGTAGAGAGCTTCTTTAGAGGCTCTCCCTCGCCTAAGACTACCGCTCTCCTTTATCCACCAACTAATACTCCTTTCCGGAAGTACGGTCCTCCGAGAGCACCGGTCACATCCTACCTTTTCCAACAGCCGCTACCCCGATGCAGCCCTATCCAAGAGCTGGATAGATTACCTAGGTTGCCTTCGGCGTGAAGCTTTCCGGACGTCCTGCTGGGCTGTTCTACTGGTTCTCGACTAGCGAGTAACGCAAAAGCCCGACAAGACCGTCGAACTCATCGCGCAACACGTCAGCAACCTCGTCCTGATCGTGACCTCTTTCGAGATCTTCGTTGGGGGTCTCTGCAACCGGGTTCACCGCGCGTACGAAATCGAGCCGAGCGTTCCGGGCAGTGGCGAGGTCTATAAGAACCTCCATAAGAGGCCGTATCTGGGTCTCACGGTCGCAGAAGGGGCATTCGTCGGCTGAGACGTCCGTGATGGCGAGATCGTCGAAGGGGCACCAGCGGGTCTCACCTTCGAGACCCCAGAGGGCGATGAGATGGTGGACCCGACCCTCTTGAAGAGCCTCGATGGTGTCCTTGACACCACGCACTCCTTGGTCGCGTGCCCGCGCGATGAGACCGGCCTTGCGCTCGTTCTCGGCGCGCTCATGGATGGCTTCGAGCCGGTCGAAGAACCGCTTTTCGGGCGCTTCGGAGGGGATGTTCTGCTCGACGACGACCCTATCCTTTATCTCCTGCGGCAACCTCTCCCGAAAGTCGGCGGTACGCTCCTTGGGACCGGCGAGGATGATGTGCCTGACGTCGTCTTGGAAGGCTAGCTCGCGTGTAAGCTGGCCGAGCTCGTTATACCATTTGTGCACGTTGGCTTCGGTCCGGCGGCTCGTCGGTTCGTAGTCCATCCCGCCCCTCGGGTATGGACGGGAGGGTCTGAGATCGACCTCCTTGAAAAACCCGCTCGTCGCACCGTGGCTGCCCCCTGCCGGCTCCTCCATCGGGGCAGAGACGAAGAAGCGGAACCGCTCGGCGTCGAAGAGCGCCACTCCGTACGGCTCGTGCTCGTCAAGTGCTAGGACAAGCGGTGCCAGATACGGTTCTCCGAAGCGGTAGGCCTCAGGGAGATCCACCTGCAACCCGTATCGCTCGAAGAGCCCGTCCTCGGCAGCGAAGAAGATGAGGGTGCGCGCCCCGGGATGCACCTCCTCTTCCACCGCCTCCCGTATAGGTCTTGCCAGCTCCCCCGGCACCTCCATCTCCTCCAGGGCATCCTTCAAGCGCACCTTGTAGGCCTGCCCCTGGTTCTCTGGGTATCGGGCGTTCACGCTCAGGTATACCGAAAGCACCGGTCCGGGGTGGCCTTCGAGACGCTCCTTGAGCCTGCGAACGTCTTGAGCTAGCGTCATGCGCTTCACCTCTTTATATCTTATTCGCCTTAACACGACTCTCCGCAACGTTCCCACTCGCACAAGCCTATAAACGCTACCCTGTAACAACCTTACGGCCTGTGCTGACGGGGCGACCGTCGTAAAATTTGTGGGCCGTGCAATAGCATGATGTGTTTTTCTTCTACCAAGGAGATCACAATGGAACGTAACGGGATGGCGCGCTTGTATGCGGACATTGCAAAGAATTTGTTCCAGAGCTTGGCGGGGGCTGCCAGCGTTTGGGATAACGAAACGCGAGCAGCCGAGGAGATAATGACCCGGGCCACGCGGCACTCTGGTGAGGAGATGGAGGCTGTCTTCACCGCAGACGAGACCACCACGGGGGCTGCGTTTCTGGCCCGCATTGGGGATCTGACCCGTGCCCAGGCGTTTCTCTGGGCATCGGCCGGTCTTGCTGCTGGGGAGCGGTTGGGGCGAGCGGCTTCTGCAGGCGCGACGCTGCCCGGCTCGGTAGATCTCGCCGCCTTCGGATGGGCCCCGCGAGCCTCGGTGCTAGGAGCTGTGGCTGCCGATCTGTGGCTGGGCTACGCTGCTCTGCGCGAACGCGCGCGGTGGATGCCGAATCTCGTCGGGGATGAGGATTGGGAGCTGCAGCACCGGCGCGGAGCCGGACGCGTGCTGGACGCGGCGGCGGCGCTGGGGGGAACCCTGATCAAAGCTGCTCAGTTCGCCTCTACCCGTCCCGATCTCCTCCCTGCCTCGTATACCGAGATCCTATCCGAGCTACAGGATCGCGTGCCACCGCAACCGTGGCCGGTTATCGAGGGGGCGGTGGCCCGAGAGATCGATGGTCCCCTCTCGGGAGTCTTTCAGGCGTTCAGCCGTGAGCCCATCGCCGCCGCCTCGATCGCCCAGGTGCATCGCGCTCGCCTTAAAGACGGACGAACGGTCGCCGTCAAGGTTCAATATCCAGGAATAAAAAGCCTGATCGAGGCCGACCTTGCAGCGCTCGAAAGCATCTTCAGGGAGATCTCACGCCTTGAACCTTCCGTTCGTCTGCAGCCGATTCTGGACTACCTGAGGTGGACGCTCCCTATGGAGCTGGACTTCCGGCGGGAAGCCGAAGCTATCGCACGCCTGAAGAACACCATGAGCCACCGTGACGATATCGTCATCCCCGAGGTCGTCGAGGGCCCGGGCAACGAACGCCTACTCCTCATGGAGTTCGTGGACGGTATCAAGGTTACCGACCGCGAAAGACTTCTGGCCGCGGGTATCGATCCTCGCCGGCTCGCTGAGCTGATCGTTGACGTCTATGCCGAGCAGTTGTTCCGGCACGGCGTCTTCCACGCTGACCCTCATCCCGGCAACCTGCTGGTGCAGCCCGGTTCTGGAGGTCCTGTGTTGGTGCTCTTGGACCACGGCATCACGGTCACCGTACCGCCGGAGCTCGTCGAGGCTCTCCGAGAGGCCGTAGAAGCCATCTCTGCAGGTGACTTCGAGGCCCTTACCGTTGCCCTAAAAAAGGCTGGTCTTGACCTTGGCCCGGATCCGGACCTCCAAACGCTCTTGGGGCTGGTCGGCGTTCTGTTCGCCAGCAATCGTGACGAGGTGACAAACCTCGGACAGTTTGGGTTAAAGCTGGGCTCGAGCATCGGTCGTATCCCGAACGAATTGCTCCTCGTGGGGCGCGCTCTCGGCCTTATAGACGGCATTAACCATCAGCTCGACCCCGGCTTCGACGCTACAGAGGTAGTTGCACGATACGCACAAAGCTCCTACTAGCATGGATCGTTTAGCAGAGAGGCTCGGGGGTTCCGAGAAAGCTCGGGGTGTTGGGGCTGCCTGGTCTCGAAGCCCACAGTATACATCTTCCGTTCTTATTCCTATTGCGTGCGTCTCAACATATCTCCAAGGGAAGTAACCAACGAACGTGCAACCAAAGCCTACGCTAAAAGAGGTACAAGCACACGGTAGTGATCGACTAGCTCCTCGAAGCGCATCCGGTTAAGGCCGGATGGTGACGGAACGGCTACGTCGGTTACCCCCGGAACAGCGGCGGTCTCCTGTACGCCCCAGGAAACCTTCGAGGTCGCGCGGAACCAGCGGTAGACGCCTATGCCCGTATAGGCCACGGCCTGCGGCCGGAACTGTTTGAGTTTTGCGCGCAGGGCTTCGGCGCCGATCCGGATCTCCTCCCTTGTCAGCTCATCGGCCCTTCGCGTGGGCCTAGAACAGAGATTAGTAAAGCCAATACCTAAGCTGAGGAGCTCCTCATCCTGCTGCGGTTCGTACAGTCGATCGGTGATACCAGAGGCGAAGAGCACGCGCCAGAAGCGGTTGCCGGGGTGAGCGTAGTGATGACCGCTTCGTCCCGACGCGAGAGATGGGTTGTACCCGCAGAAAACGAGCCTGAGCCTGGGTCTCAATAGATCCAACGTCACATAAATAGCCTACCAGCGTAGCTTACCCATCTCCCTTTCCGGGGCACAACTCGAAGACGCCCTACCCGATGCGTT
>JAFAPF010000164.1 GCA_019247245.1 Rubrobacter sp.
AGCTCTGGGCTACACTGCGGGGTAGGGTATGAAGAAGGTCGTGGCCTCCAGCCTGGGGGTGGTCATCTTCAGCTCGCTTTCGGGCGCCATTCTCTACGTCTGGAGCGAGGACCCAATAAATTGGCGAAACGTGGCGCTCTTCACCTCGACGGTAGCGACGGTAGCACTGCTCGACTTCGCTGGTTTCATGGCGGTACTCGCCCTGCGTGCTTTGGACGACGCCGCGGGTATACTTTAGCCGCCTCATGGATAAAAAGTCGCGCACAGCTTTGTTCTCGATTTCTTCGAACGCTCTATTGCTCGCCGTGAAGCTTGCGGCAGGCGTGCTTACAGGCTCGGTGAGTGTCCTCTCTGAGGCGATCCACTCGGCGACCGACCTTGTGGGCTCGGTTGTGGCCTTTGCCGCAATCCAGCGTTCGGTTTCTCCCCCGGACGAGTCTCACAACTACGGACATGGCCGCTTCGAGAACCTGGCCAGCGTCCTTGAAGGAGTGATACTCTTCGGCGTCGGCGGGTGGGTAGTCTTCCGCGCGGTGGACAACATCTTGCACGGTGCGGAGCTGGAGCTTTTGGGCCTCGGTATCGGGGTGATGGCGCTCTCGGCTATCGTAAACCTCTTCGTCTCGTGGTGGCTTCTCAGGGTGGCTCGCGAGACGGACTCACGTGCTTTGGAGGCTGAGGGGTACAACCTTCGCACGGACGTCTGGGGCGCTGCGGGCGTGGCTTTAGGGCTAGTAGCTGCTTTGACGACTGGCTGGACGGTACTCGACCCGATCATCGCGGCGTCGATAGGCCTTGCGATCTTGTGGACGGCGCTGCGTTTGATCTCGGGAAGCACCCGCGTCCTTTTGGACGAGAGCCTGCCGGCGGGGGAGCTCGAACTGATAGAACGCGTGATCCAAGGCGAGATCAAGAGCGACCCGAGTATACGTGGTTTTCACAAGCTCAGGGCACGCAAGAGTGGCTCGCAACGGCACATCGACTTTCATTTGCAGCTTAGGGCGGAGACTACGCTCGGGGAGGCGCACAAGATCTCCGACAGTTTGGAGGAGAGAATCCGACATAACCTGCCCAATTCGGACGTCCTGATACACCTTGAGGACGACCGCAGTATCATAGAAGACGAATCCGCGAGCGAAACTCACGCGCGTTGACGACTTTGTGTCCCAGCATGCGGTATTCTAAGTACTCATGACCGATAAGCACTTCCACAAACGAGGGTTCGAGACCGATACTACACCCGAAGGAAACCCCCAAGAACAACTTCACTCATCCAAAAAGAGCGGAGGCTTCCTTGAGTTCCTTATCATACTATTGGTTACTTTCGCTCTGGTCTTCGGCTTCGTTCGCCCCTTCGTCGTCGAAGCTTTCTACATTCCTTCAGAGAGCATGGTTCCAACACTTGAGATTGGTGACCGGGTCTTTGTCAACAAGTTTGTATATCGCTTCTCTCAGCCGGAGCGCGGTAACGTTGTTGTCTTCAAGAGTGTTGAGGGTGATGGGCAAGAGCTTATAAAGCGTATCGTGGGCGTGCCGGGAGATGAGATCAGGGTCCGCAACGGTGTGCTCTTTGTGAACAACGAACGCTGGGAGGAGTCGTACGTCAACGACGCGTTCCCAGATAGCAGCTATTACGGTCCTGTTAGGGTGCCTGCGGACGAGGTCTTTGTGATGGGGGACAACCGGGGCAACTCGCGCGACTCGCGCTTTTTTGGGCCGATTCCCATAGAGAGTATAGAAGGCAAGGCGTTTGTAGTCTTCTGGCCGCCGCCACACGTCGGACTCCTTTAAATTGAAAGGAAAGTGGTTTTTGAGGGACGACGACGTCCCGATGAGCCGGCGTGCACGGCGCCAGAAGCGAATTAGAAAAAGGAGGCGTAGAGTGCTGACCGAGCTCTTCGTCATCGTCTTCGCAGCGTTCGTGCTCGTTTTCGGCTTGGTACGGCCTTTCGTTTTCGAGTCTTTCCAGATTCCTACGGAGAGCATGGTGCCAACGCTCGAGGTCGGCGACCGGGTTCTCGCCAACAAGTTTGTCTACAGCTTCACTAAGCCCGGGCGGGACGACATCCTCGTCTTCAGGGGCTTGGGTGGAGAGGAAGAAACGCTTATCAAGCGTGTGGTAGGGGTGGCGGGCGATGAGATCCTGGTGCAGGATGGTGTTCTCTTCGTAAATGGTGACCCGCAAAAGGAGCCGTACCTGAACAAGGAGTTTCCGTCCAGAGATTCTTACGGTCCTGTTACGGTGCCCGAAGGTCACGTCTTCCTGATGGGCGATAACCGGGGTAATTCGCGCGACTCGCGCGTTTTCGGTCCTGTGCCCTTGGAGAACCTGGAGGGCAAGGCGTTTTTCCGCTTCTGGCCCGTCTCCAAGGTAGGTTTCCTCTAATGCTTGCCGGAAGCGCTTGGAGCGTTTTACGTGCTTGAAGGCTCCAGAGTCATCCAGGTGAGGTAGAAATATCGTACTTATTGTGAATAGAGCCTTTACAGAAGGCGGGTCGCTATATAATAAAGGAGTGCTTATGGGAGTGCTTGCAAAGGGAAGACCAGCTCTCAGCTTCGGGGTGGCGAGTGCCCGCTTCGGATTCGTAACCGTTTGTGTGATGGCAGCTGGTGCCTCCCTGTTAACCTGGTTGCCGCAAAGCGCCGCCTATAAGCCCATCACCTATCCTGTGCAGGCTATAGCCGATAGCGTTACCAAAGGCTCATCGAATGATAACAGTCCTGTGAACATCGTACGTAAGGGCTTAGAGGGAGTTATGAACCTGGAGAAGCCTTTCTATGGGCTCCCCGGTGTTCAACCTACCGCTTCTAAGGCAGAAGCGCCAACAGCTGCTCCGGCGCCAAAAGCTTCGGCGCCCGCTCCTGGAGCTTCAACTAGCTATTCGAACCCCCCCTCGTGGGAAGTCCCGGCTAGCGCTCCGGAGCCCGTACCCGAAGCTCCGGTCGGCGAGCCGGCACCTGCTCCTGCGGCCCCGACCAGCGAGCCGGCGCCCACCCCCTCGGCTGCTTCGCCTAAGGCACAGGAACCCACCCCCGATACACCACCGACTGGCAATCCCAGCACTCTGCCTACTAAGGCACAAGATTCCCCTCCTCAGACTCCGACACCTCTTAGTGGAGGAGAGCCTCCAGGTTCCCCGCCGAATAGTGGACCATCTTCTTTTCCTCCGCCGAATGGTGGACCATCTTCTTTTCCTCCGCCAAATGGTGGACCATCTTCTTTTCCTCCGCCAAATGGTGGGCCGGGGCCTGTCCAGCCTCCTGCAAAGTAAAGCGGCCGTAACCTAGCTCTACAGCTCCAGCCATAGAGTGTGCCCGCTCCTTCTCCGACTGTCAGCTCGCCGTTCGCTACTCGCGAGTGGGCGCCATAAGCCCTTGACGCGCCATAAGCCCTTGACATAAGCCCTTGACATAAGCCCTTGACATTTGAAATCTATGTGTAAAATACATATAGTAGAACGGCTAGCGGGCAGGTTCGGATAACCTTAAAAGAAGTGCAAAAAGCCGGGCAAGCCCAGGAGGGAAGCTTGAAAATAAGGCTAACCAAGACCGTCCGCGACTTCAGCGGAAGCCCTTATCCGAAAGGTTCGGTATTAGAGACCCGTATCGCTCCCGATGGAAAGTTGGAGGTAGCTGGTGCCCAGCATCTGCCTCTCTATCCCCATGAGTGGGAGCTCGTACTCACTGACAAGGATCTGGAGTGGTTACTAGACGGGTAGTAGCGCGTACGTCCAGCATGGAGTAACTCACCTCCTTCCTTCGGTTCACCACTCGGTCTTCTACTATAGCTTAGCTTCTATTTCATCGACGGCTACTCGTACGCGTCGTACGCGTAGTCAGATCGAGCGGTCTTCTTCTCGGTGTGGGCTTTAGACACTTCATGGTCGCTCGTCTCAGAACGTTCAGAATTAGTGGGTGGTAGAAAAGCCGCCAAGTACAACCTCTCTAGGAGACCAAAGACTCATCGAAGGCGCGAGGCAAGTGATCTGTTAGCGGTACGTGTGGAAGGCAGATCCGCTTGTGCCTCTCCTAGCTCCCTGTCCCGACGATCTCATGGAAGCCTATCTGGTGAGCCGTTTCGTTAACAGGCCCACCAACGACGATCCTCGCTGTATCCAGTTGTTGCCGAGACGTTAAAAGTGGTCGCACAGGGCGAAGCCGAAGTTACCCTTACCCCTTCCGGAGGTGGGTTGCGAGCTTCACTGGCGAAGAACATCGGGAACATATAGCTAACAACTGGTACGGCTCTACTGGGCTCGGCACGGTGCAACGAAAAAGGCAACTACGAGGTTTGCACCGTACCCTCCTCAGAGGGTGAACCTTTCGTGCCCTGCGCTGTCTTCCCCAAAAACGGCTCCCAGGAGCATTGCCAAAAGCCCGGACGGTGAGATGCTGCCAGCATCCGGCTCTCCTACGACCACTCAGTCTCTAGCCTCTTGGTATAGCCGCTACTGTGGTTCTCTCTCAACATCTTGCAGTACTAATGCGCGCTACGTACTGCAGGAGGATTATTAAGGAAGTGCTTCAGGAGGCTTCCCACACCTACAAGATACTGACCGAAGAAAGCGGAAGGCTTGAGGGCGAGGCCTGTTGGATAGTCGATCCGTTAGCTGGTACCACTACCTACGCGCATGCACTGCCGATCTTTGCTAGCTCCATAGCGCTAGAGAGGCAGGGCGTGGTGCATGATCCTATAGCAGAGGAAATCTACATGGCCAAACGAAGGGTCAATGCCACCCTCAACGCTCAGGCCATAAAGACATCTGCTACCGACGAGCTCATAGGGGCGCTGTTGGCGACTACTTTCCTTACGACCGCCAGGATATGCAATCTGCCCTCGGCCTCTTTGGTTACTTTGCACAGCCAGAGTATGAGGCGGTTAGGCTCTGCCACGCTCGACCTATGCTATGTCGCTGCAGGACAGCTTGATGGGTACTACGAGCGTGGCGTGTAACCTTGGGATATCGCGGCGGGCGCTCTGACGCTTGAGGAAGTTGGGGGTAACAGACTATCAAGGGCGCGAACTCGATCTGGAGGGTAGAGAGATAGTAGCGAGCAATGGCCCACTACATGCTTCGCTCATAAGCATCACCAGCGCGGCTGGCGATTAGAGAAAGCAGTAGCAATTGTTTGCATCTAGGGGAGATACCGCTCAATAACCACTATAAGTAGTACCCGCTCAAATTTTTATGTAATTTCGTTAGAGGGGTGGGTATTCTAATGTCTAAAGCTTGGGAATCGGACTTATAAGGAGAGCGAAGTATTCACCGGGAGGGGAGGAAAGAAAGCGTGACCGAGAAGAACATTCTCCATACGCTTGCCGCTCAGATACGACGCATAGAGGAGCAACGTGATGCCGCCGCGGTGAGGATCGAACAGGCCAGTCAGAGACTTGAGATAACAAGCGACTGGAAACCCAACTCACCACCTCAAGTGCCTACTGGTGGTGAAGCAGCTTTCGTGAGGACCGAGTCTCTGGACAAGGAATCTCTCCAGGAGAGCCCAACGGCAAAGGTAACTCGAAACATCACTTTAGGCTCTAACTGGATTGAAGAGACCCAAAAGCACGGTGAACAAGACGAACACAGTACACATTTGGAACGCTACGAACAACTCGCCGAAGAGCGCTACGATATAGAGGTCCAAATCGAGCAGACCCTAGGCAAGCTGGCCAAGAGCCTCAAGCGGCTTAAGGCATTGGATGCTAATCAACGCCGGGAGGCGAAATCTGCAAGCATACCGGTAGAGCACACCCTCTCTAGGCTTGTCGAAGGCCGGCTCTCTAAGCTGCTCAAGGGATGGATGTTGACCCGAGTTGTGAAGCCCACCGAAATCTACACCAAGCCGTTATATGAGATAGATAAACAGGCGAAGCGCCCCAAAGTTCCCACTACCTCTCCTAAGGGTTGAGCGATGGTACTAACGACGTACGCTTCGAGCGGGTGGCTTTAGAGCCTGTTTGGTAAGGTTCACGCTCTCTTCATCAGCCGCTTCTGTACCAATGGGATCATGGCTCCTTTGATGAACGTCTCGCCGGCCTCTGCACGATCCGCCTTGCAAAGGGGATTGAGAGCATTCGCTGAGCTAGGGTCCTTTGAGGCTAGTCTTTCTTTTGTGTTGGTTTGCTTCGTGTGTTTTCATTGAGTAGTTTGAAAGACAGGAAGGGAATACACCCTTGAGTACGAGATGGCTAACTGAGGAACAGAGATGCTTCTTCGAAGAGCTTCTCGCGTACCTGAGTGACGAATTGGAAACACGAAAGGATTCTGAAGCGGTCGAGCAGAGAGCTAAAATGTTCGCACACTTGGCGGGAGAAGTGGGGGGGCAATTGGGTGCTAAAAGATAAGCGCTCGGCCGAGCAGGGGCTTATATATGACTAAAAGAGGCAAGAAGTATGTCAAGCACATCGCCGCACTGACTCCCAGGGATGTCCCAGCCGTCCTGACTGAGATGGAAGCGGTTACGGCTATCAGCGGTGAATACATAGAGACAGACGACGAGGTATGGATTTTTGAATACGGTGAGCACAAGCTGATAACTCCTGAGGAGGAGGATCCGGGAGCTCCCCTAAGGATTCGCTGGCGCGAGCTGAAGGGGGATTGGGAAGCGTGTTCGTAATTCGCCTTGACTAGCTTCCACGTTACCTTGCGAAGCTCCAAAATCATGGCGCAGCTGGCTTTATGGAATCTGATAGATCCATGGCTGATGTGTGTAGGAAAAGAATAGGGTGAGTAGAGGCTGCTGATGAGAAAAGATGGGCTAAGGAGACGAAAGGAGATACAAATTGGCTGATGAAGTCGAAGAGAGGGACACCATGGTACATGCGCTCAGAGAAGAGCCAGGATCTTACACTATAGCCCTGGAAGACGAGACGGAGATAACCTACGCGATCCGCCCCACAGGTGACGGTTTCACGGCTGGGTGGGATGTAACGGGACTGAGATCCAGTGGAAAGAGGCATGAGAAGACGTTTGCGTCCTATGCCGATGCTCTACGTTACCTTGAACGGAACTTCGATGCGCCATTCAGCCCTCAAGAGAGTTAGTAATAATCTATGGCGCTACCACAAGTTCGAGGCGAAGTACGGTAGCTGTGCCTCCGCGCCGGTTTGGCCAATAGTGTTTCATCCTCTATATGACTTAGTCTACTACGTCTTCTCCTTCCACTCAAAGAAGCTGGTGTGAATACTTGCTTGCGCTTCATAGCAAGCTAAAAAGAAAGAGGATCGTCCAAGGTCGACGATCCTCTAGGTAGCATTTGTTGGACGTTTTTAGGCTGCAGCGTTGCCGAGGACTGACCCGTACTCGCCTTTCTTCAACATCTGCTCCGCTTCGCGCTGGAGCTGGCGGATCCGCTCGCGCGAGACCTTCAGCTCGTCGCTGAGCTCGGCAAGGGTAGCAAGGTCACGGTCGTCGAGGCCGTAGCGGCGTACCAAGACGTACCGATGGCGTTCGGGAAGCTGCTCTATAGCCTCTTGGAGATGGGCGGTTTCCATTTCTCGCATAACCATACCGGCGGTGTCTGAAGCCTTCTCGTCCTCGACGAACTCCCCAATCTCCACGGTATCCTCTCCCGAACCTAAGGGCTGGTTAAGGCTGGTAGCGTCCGGCAAAGCACCTTTCACCTCTCGGACCTCTTCAGGGGTCCACACCAGCCTCTCGGTAACCTCTTCATCGGTAGGCTCCCGCTCCAGCTCCGCCGAAAGCTCGTTGTAGGCCCGAGCCATCTTGCGGATCTTCTCTGTCATATGCACTGGCACACGAATGGTACGACCCTTGTCAGCAACCGCCCTCTGAACAGCCTGCCTTATCCACCAAGTAGCATAAGTAGAAAACCTATACCCTCGCTCCGGATCAAACTTCTCTACGGCTTTCATTAGC
>JAFAPF010000458.1 GCA_019247245.1 Rubrobacter sp.
GCTGCTGGCCAGGGCCACAGAGATCAATCTGCCTATGAAGCTCGCTGCTGCCGAAGCTATAGCCTCGCTCAACACCGACTCGGGGCTCGTCCCTGACGCACTCGACCCGAGCGTACACGAGCAGGTGGCCAACGCAGTGAAGCAGGCGGCGATAGAGAGCGGTGTTGCCCGCTTCGATAATGCGCCCGCCAGCCTTTAGTACTCCCTGTACCGGAGGTTATAGCTGGCCGGACCGTAGGATAGTAATATGCTCAACAAGCCGACAGGCAATAAGCCCTGCGGCATAAGTGAGTCTTTAGAGGAGTTGCCGAACCTGAATTCGAGCCAGGACTAACGGATCCAGAGGCCGTTTCCTTACATCTCTGGTTGTTCACTGCTGTTCAGAAGACCTCTATTCTAGGCTCAATCCCTTAAGCTCGTGTTTCTCTTGGTTCGCCGATGTGCAGCTCCGTAACCGGCGGATCCCTATCAAAGGTGTTAGGTAGCTTGAGCTTCTGCGCAGGAAGCTGTTGAGCAACTTGCTCCTCACAATTGCGGTAATACCGATCGCGCGAATGCCACCAGACGATCGACGTCGTCCACCTCCAGCCACTGCAACACGCCGGTCTCTGTCAAGGCGCCGAGCTGATCAACGATCTCGTTTGCGGTACCAACGATGACACCGCGTGCGTAGAGCCACTCGCGCGGCACTCCGTCGAGCTTGCGTTCCACCTCCGCAGTAGTGCGGCCGAAGACGACGCGCGTCATCAGCCTCCGGCGCACCTGCCCCGGCGATCGTCCCGCTGCCCAGAGCAGCTCGTCTAGGCGAGCACTAAGCCGAGCGAACTGCGGTGCTGACACGGCGATGGCATTCCATTCGTCGGCATAGTGAGCCGCCAAGGGAAGCGTCCGGTTGAGGCCGTTACCGCCAATTATAATTGGCGGACCGCCCATGGCAGGCGGGTGCGGCATCAGCACCGCGTCGCGCAGCTGATAGAACTCGCCTTCGAAAGAAATGGGCTCCTCGCTACACAGGAGCCTGGTTATGACCTCAAGGCCCTCTTCGAGACGGGCGAAGCGGCGGTCAGTGCCCAGTAGCTCGAAGCCGTAGGTTTGATGTTCGCGTTCTTGCCAACCGGCGCCCAAGCCGAGCCAGAGGCACCCTCCGGACAGGTCATTAACCGCGGCTGCAGTCCACGCCGTGATGACTGGATGGCGGAACGACACGGGTGAAACTAGGGGACCAAACTCGATCTTGCTCGTGTTGTTAGCGAGTCAAGTAAGCGAGGTCCAGCGTTCGAGTGAGTCGAGGCAGGGGCCAGCACGATTGGTGAAGCGATCAGAGCGATAGAGCCCGGCGAATCCGGTATCTTCGACGGTCCGAACAAGCCGACGCTAGCGCGTCCAGTTGACCCCGTTCTGCCCCTCGGTCATGATCTCTAAGCCGAGTATCGGAAGTCCCCTTTCCGCACCACAAGCTATAATGGTAGCGAGCAGCCTGCATCGTGATCAAGTGTGCTCTTGCGCCGCAACACCCCCATGTAGAGGCTTTTGTACATAGAGTACGGCTTCCACATCACCCTAATAATCACAGGCACCATTGTGGTCTACTGCTTCTTGAGCCTCTTGAGGGAGCAGCAGGCGAGAAGAAGTATCCGTTAGGTAGAGCGTGTTGTAAGAGCCGGGGCCCATAGAGTAACAGTACCACGGCTTTCTTTATACTCTATGCACCAGATTGCCGAGCAGAGCTACATTCGAACCAGTACCAACCGATCTAGAGTCAGTTTCCATGCATCCGCGGTTGTTTACCGCTGTTCAGAAAGCAGCTTATCTAAGCTTAATTACGGAAACCCG
The DNA here is from genome assembly GCA_019247245.1 of Rubrobacter sp. GTDB lineage: Bacteria > Actinomycetota > Rubrobacteria > Rubrobacterales > Rubrobacteraceae > Rubrobacter_F. The sequence goes on from JAFAPF010000458.1 coordinate 1,834, forward strand.
CGTTCTCGTTATTCGCCGATGTTTGCCGCGGCAACTGTCAAATCTCTGCCAAAATTGCCAGGGATACTCGTGCTTGTCTGATGTCCTTGTTCGGGGTCAGTACCGAGGGCGTAGTGGCACCTTGGTCTCTGCTCTCATTAGGCGTTCACGAACGCGGCTGGCAGCAGCGAGAATCGCAGCCGAGTGTGAGATCGCCTTCAGCTGCTACCGGGATCGACAAGTAGCTGATGAATCGTCAACACATATATCGGGTTGATCCAAGCTCCCTATGCAAAGTGCAAGCCTACTCCGATGACGTACCAAAACACTCGTTTTTGATACAGGCAATTAAGGTAATTCACTGATTATAAGTTGACGAGTTATGGCACACCTGGTCGGAGAATCCCCGTTCTCTGACCAGAGATACGTGACGGCAGGTTTAGTGGAGCGCACCTTTACTTTAGCGCACGCCTATTCTCATAAGCTATTCGCCTCCTCAGAGGATAGTTCAGCTCTAACAAGGAACCACTTCCCGGGGTCTCACCTCATCGCTGAAGGGACCTCCAGGATAGCCGTTTATGGTCTACATGTGCATCATCTCAGGCGGGGCATGCCACTGGGTGAGGCAGCCCACGATCTGGGGACCCGAAACTCCGGGCTCAGGCATCAGGTACATAGCCCCATCAGAAAACCTGACCTTAAGTGTTGGCGTAGACCAGCGCCTCCGGTCGAGTAGGGTCTAGGACCTCATCCTCTTGCTGGTAAGACGGATCGAGGTAGTACTCTATCGGCTGCCAACTAGGAGAGATAGGTCGGTAGCCCTCAGCTTCATCTGCCGAGGGGTCCTCGTACTCTGCGACGCTTGCTTTGGCATCGGCCGCTAGCTTGTCGGCTGCTTACTGTTGCTCGGGTGTTGGGGCACTGTATACACTCTGCGTAGTGCTCTTTGTGCTCGGCGGAGCTCGTTGATGGTGGTGGCGGTGTCACAGCGAGGTTGTCTTCATATGAAACGCTGCTGGTCGTCCACATTACACCGTCGAGGGCAAGCACTATCAGCACAGCAGCACTGCCTAAAAAGGCCCGGCGGAAACCGTCAGTTCTCCGCCTTGGATTTTCTCCCGACTGTAGGTAGGAGTAGATGCCTCCAGCCAAGCCTACGAGGGCAGCACCCATGCCGAAAACAAGTAGAAAGTGGCCGAGGCCGATGATAACCGCGACGATGATGCGAGCGAGTGGGATGTAGTTGGGGTTGATGAGGTTGATGGTATTTTCGGTTCGAGCCAGATCGGTAGCAAAGGCAGCAAGTACCACACCCCATGAGGAGCCCACGAGGAAGGATACGAGGCCCCATCAGCCCGAGTATAAGCCACAAAGCGATCCTCTTCTTACTTGCGGAGCCTTCTGGCGTCTACCATATAATCAATTCTGAGGTGGCAGCCTCTGCCTCAACCCGAAGGCATATCTCGTCTCTTGGATGTCCGCAACGTAGTGGAAAGGCCTATTGTCCTCGTCACCGAAGAGGCCCGGAGCCCTTATAAGGATAACTTGCCCCGGAGAGGCGTCGATCTCTTTAGCATCCCTACCAGTCCTGTCAGAGCATACATAGAACCTTCCACTGCCACCGATGACGAACACGCAAACGAGGTTGACGAAACTCAACCCGTCTTTGTGTGGGGTGATACCGAGCGAGCCCTTCTCGTACTTCTGCAGCATTATCGAATCAAAGTTTAAGGCCGTCTGAAAAGGATATTGCTGTAACCCTGCTAGGCATCGCTCGATTAACTCCTGAAAAGAGTCCCTGAGCAACAGGTATCTGCTCCCAGCCGGGAACTCGCTGAACAAAGAGAGCTGCTGCCTTACTACTCTATCTCCACTGCCCACGACCTTGTCTATCGGCTTGTACTCATAGCCTTCTGCCTCCTTCAGAAGAGCTATCCTAAAATCTTCCTTGAGAATCCTCAGGGAAGCTGCACCGACAGAAGAAAGTTCTTCTAAGATCCTATCAAGCGTAAGGCTGCCAAGTACGAAAACATTCTCCATCGCTTTACAGAGCCTTAATCTCTAGACCCCTAAACAACCTACCATGAGATTCTGGAAGTGCTGAGCATCGTCAGGATCTAGCTTCTCTCCTCCTAGACAGTGCGGGTCATGGGAACCTGATGTGCAGCCTCCATACATGATATCTGATCCCACCACTCGCCCTTCTCAGTAACATAGGGAATATGGATAGCTTTGCGGAAATGGTTTTTGGCCACTCAGCCATTACCTCGGCTCACTCCCAGATGTACGACACTATACTGAAGTTGCTCGTTCCGTCTGGAGCTGGTTTCGAGTTCACGGTCTTGTTCCCTTTGCCTATGCCCGAGTCGAGCACTATCACCCGGTAGTCGCTGAACTCAGCCTGCTGCTCGTACGCCTGTTCCTCGGCCTGCGAGCGAGGCCGCAAGCTGGCCTTCAACAAGCGCTCTTCGCCGTTAGCAAGCGTGGCCGTGCCCTGCAGGGCATGTTCGTCTGGCAGATACTTCGCCGAGACTTCATTTCCACGCTCTGACTTGGCCGTGATTACGTCCCCTTCCGCCTTGGTGAACGTGTAGAGACCACCGATGCTTTCTGCCTTGGTCGTCGCGAATGGTAGATTCACCCCCCGAAGCTCGATCTGCCCGTCCACGGTCGAGTTCGCAACGGTCGCGCTCAGGGTCGCTTCGCCAGTCTGGGATTGCAGGTCGAGCTGGTCTTCTGCAATCTTGCCCGAGAAGAGCTGCGCGTTTCCGGTCGCATCGCACAGGTAAGTTGTAGCATTCCCAGCTTCGTCGACCGCCACCGCGATAAAGAAGTCGCCAGGATAGTAGCTCTTCTGGGGGTCGACACCCTGAACCGTCCCCACGTACTCGGTGACTCCGTTGGCTGCCAGCGCAGTACCCTCCTTCTGGGAGCTACCCGGCGGCTGGGAGCTCGGCTGCTGCTCCTGGGAACTGCCGCAGCTAGCGACTAAGGGTCCGAGAGCAAGCAGCGAGACGAGGATGATGCTGCAGCGAAGCAGATGATAAAGTAGATAATGCATGGAGTTTTCCTTTCTACTTTATTGGGCTTCCACTACCCAGCTGAAGGTCTACATCTCCTCGTGTCACTCTGTGTCCGGCCCTCTGCGCGGATCTAGAATCACTCTACGCCAAAGGTGAAGCGCCCGCATCGACCGAATCATGTCTTTACCCGCACTCTCGGACCCTAGGACCCTGCTTCCTGAATAATTATGGTAAAAGTGCACCGCAAACGCGTTCGAGAATCTACCAGTATCGTTAACGTTTAAGGCAAATTATCGAAACTTGTGTTTCTCATTGTTCGCCGTGGTGACCATCAAATCTCTCCAATAGCTACCGGAGACGCTCTAGCTTTCCTACGGCCTCAACCGTTGCTGATGTAAGTTTCGGGAGTGCAATCTCTGTCAAAATAGGCTGATTCGTTTCCAACCTACTGTGCCACCAACATGTTTATGCTGGAAACGGAGGTACTTAGCGAAGCTGCCGGACCTGGATTCGAACCAGGACTAACTGATCCAGAGTCAGTCGTGCTGCCGTTACACCATCCGGCAAAGCGACGGGTATTCTACCTTGTGGCGGCTCAGACGTCGAGCTTAGCCGGCTGCGCCGGAGATCCCACCGGTCTCCATCGAGCGTAGGATCTTTATGCGCTCTTCTATTGGTGGGTGCGTGGAGAAGAGGCCTCTAGCGCGTTTTTCGAACCTTTTGATGGGGTTGACGATGTAGAGGTGGGCGGTCGCCCGGTTGGCTACTTCGAGAACTTCCTGGTCGCTGGAGATCTTCTGCAAGGCGTCAGCGAGGGCCTTGGGGTTGCGAGTGAGCTGTACGGCGGTGGCGTCGGCGAGGTACTCGCGCTGACGGGAGATAGAAAGCTGCAAGAGCCGGGCAAAGATCGGGGCGAGTATGGCGAGCACCACGGCGATGGCCATCATGATAAGCTGGGCCTGGCCACCACCGCCTTCCCGTCTGCGACCCCCTCCGAACCACAGGCCTCGCAGGAAGAAGTCGGAGATAAGGACGGTCGTACCGACGAGGATGCCAACGAGCATGGAATAGCGGATGTCGAAGTTGCCGACGTGGGATATCTCGTGTGCTATAACGCCCTGCAGCTCGTCCCGGTTCAGCTTCTCTAGGAGGCCGGAGGTTACGGCGATGGAGGCATGCTCGGGGTCGCGACCAGTGGCGAAGGCGTTGGGTGCGGTGTCGTCGATTATGTAGACCCTGGGCATGGGAAGGCCGGCGGCTATGGTCATCTCCTCGACAACGTTGAAGAGGACGGGTGCTTCGTCGTGTGTGACCTTGCGGGCATGCGAAGCGGCGAGCACCATGCGGTCGCCGCCATAGTAAGTTCCGAGACCGGAAATGGCACCTACCACGAGAGCCAGCACGAGCCCGAAGACGGCTTCAGCCGGGTTTCCGAGCCATGCGTATCCGAGCACGTAGCCGAAGATGGTTATGAAGGCGAGAAAGGCGGCGATCAGGAGCAGGCTGTTGCGCTTGTTAACGGCGATGCGGTCGCGGAAGGTTCCCTCGTAGGGTACGCGCGGGGCGCTCATCTCAGTCGTAAGTGACCGTCACGGACTCGCGCTCAGGACCGGCGGCTTCGAAGTACTCCCTCTCGGTGAAGCCCATCGGCCGGGCAAAGATCACCGCCGGGAAGCTCTGTATCCTGGTGTTGTAGTCGGCGACAGAGTCGTTGTAGTGCTGGCGGGCGAAGGAGATCTTGTTCTCCGTAGAGGAGAGCTCCTCCTGGAAGTCTAACAATACCCTCTCTGACCTGAGTTCCGGGTAGTTCTCTGCTACCGCGAACAGGGTGGCGAGGGCCCCCGAGAGCTGCGCCTCGGACTGTGCCTGCTGGCTGGGAGACTGAGGCTGCATAGCCCGGGACCGTGCCTGCGTTACCTCTCTCAAGACTTCCTGCTCCTGCCTGAAGTACTTCTTTACACCTTCAAGCAGGTTGGGAATAAGATCGTAGCGGCGCTTAAGCTGCACATCTATCTGCCGGTAAGCCTCCTCGGCGTCGTTGCGTCGCCGCACGAGGCCATTGTAGGTGGCGATGGCATAGATGACGAGGATAATTGCGATTACTATCAGAAGGATCACTAGGATGGTGCTCATACCAAAACCTCCACGGTCTGGCGGGCCTATCGAGGATAATTATATATACACGCCGAGGCGACGCAGGATGTAAAGGAGAGATCTTTGCCCGAATACGACCATCTAGCCGACCTCTACGACCTGGAGTACAGGCACACACGACCTTCCCTTCGGGCTCGCGCTCGCCAGACGCGAACGCGGCCCCGTGGTGGAGTGGGGCGCTGGGACCGGGCGCCTGGCGATTGCCCTCTCTGAGACCGGGTTGGAGGTAACCGCGGTCGAGGTCTCGTAGAGGATGCTAAAGAAGGGCCGCGAAAAGCGTAATACGGTCGAGTGGGCGAGTGGCGACATGCGCGGTGTCAAGCTTGGGCGCAGATACGGCCTGGCCATCTGCGCCTTCAATTCCTTCCTCTGCAAAGTCAGGATGATGCACTAGCCTTTTTACGCAACGCCCACGAGCATCTGAAGCCCGAAGGCCTGCTCGGAATAGAGGTGTCCGCATTCTCGCCGGAGGAGTTGTGTGAGGGTCCAGGCGGAGCTGCGCTGCGTCACGACTTCAGGCACGAGATGCCACGGGGGAGGCTGGAGCGCTTCAGCGTCTCCCGGTACGATGCGTCCTCGCGGCTTTTGCTGATGTACCTCTTCTACGAGCTGAACAACCGGGAAGGCGAGATGGAGAGCAAACAAACGTATGAGCTTACCATCCGGATCGTTGGCCGTGGGGAGCTGGAGCCTATGCTTCGGCTCACAGAGTTCGAGGTTGAGGCCATCTACGGGGGTTCGAGGGAGAGCTGTTTATGACAGAGAGTAACCATCTGATCGCACTGGTCCGCTGACCGTAAATAGTTCTACAACACAGAGATCTTTGTCCCACATGCCGCTTACGGTGTCTCGACAATAGTCATACTAAGCGGTTCCTACCGAATAACAGATGCCAGGATCCTTCAGAGCCGCCCGGGTTCGGATGTAGCCATCTCAAGTGACAAAGGCCTCCGCTTCGTGCGCGAAGCTTAGGACATTCCGGAAGAACAAGTGCTGGCGTCAGCCCGGCAGCAAGCTCCGGTTCATTAGGTAGACGTCCGCCTGGCGGGCAGCCTTGCGGCCCTCGGCTATAGCTGTCACGATCAAGTCCGCTCCTCTTTTGGCGTCGCCGGCGACGAAGACACTGGGGACGTTGGTGGCGAAGCCCTCTGTAGCCAGTATGCCACCCCTCTCGGTGTAGCCTACGTTCAGGTCCTCCAGGAACCTGTCACGCACGGGACCGGTGAAGCCTATTGCCAGGAGGACGAGGTCGGCTTCGATCTCAAAGTCCGTGCCCGGCAAGGGATTGGTCCGGCCCTCGGGGGTGCGCTCTGTCCGGATGCAGTGCATCCTCTTTACCTGCCCGTTCTCGCCCGAGAAGCCAGTGATGGCGACGCTCCAGCGTCGCTCCCCGCCCTCCTCATGGACGGGGTAGGTTTGGAGGATGAGCGGCCAGTCTGGCCAGGTGAGGGGGTCCGGTTTGTCTGGGGGTTTGGGGCCGTGGGTGAAGACGTTGACCGAGGTGGGGCACTCCCGGTGGGCGTTACCAAGGCAGTCGGCGCTTGTGTCGCCGCCGCCCAGGATAATGACGCGTTTATCCCTGGCGCTAATCGGTGCTGCTTTCACGGGAAGACCCGCGACCCGGCGGTTCTGCTGCACCAGGTACTCCATCGCAAGGTGGATACCGTTGAGTTCTCGACCAGGTAAGTGCAGATCTCGTCCGGCCAGAGCGCCGACGGTGATGATTATAGCGTCGTAGTCGCGTCGCAGCTCCTCGGTGGTTGGATCATAACCGACGTAGG
>JAFAPF010000518.1 GCA_019247245.1 Rubrobacter sp.
GCATTCTCAAGGATCTTGAAGAAGATGTCACGGGGAGACACGTACTCATTATTGAGGATATCATAGACACTGGTCTCACGCTATCTTATCTCCGACGTTCGCTTCTAGCTCGTAACCCGGCTTCCTTGGAGATCTGTGCTCTCCTCAGCAAGCCGTCGCGTCGAAGGGTAGAGCTCGACGTCAAGTATCTGGGCTTCGAGGTGCCAGACAAGTTTGTCGTGGGTTATGGTCTAGACTACGCGGGTGTCTACCGCAACCTTCCCGACATCTGCATCCTCAAAAAGGAGGTCTTTCGGAGGGTAAGCGCCTGACATTTCGCGGGCTTGCTTACAAGCAGATACCTCGATCGGTGAGGCAGGTAGTATAATCTTACTGTTCTTAGAGTGGTTCGAGAGAGGTAAAAGCAATTGAGCAGATTTCTGAGAGGCAGCGTGCTGTACCTCATCGTCTTGGCATTCTTCGTGGCGATCGTCGTGAGTCTTATCCGCGCCGGTAATCCGAACGTCCGGGAACTAGACTCTCAAGAGTTCCAAAAGGCGGTAGATGATAAGGCCTTCGTCACAAACGATGAGAGGAACCCTCTGTTGGTGAAGGACCAAGATCAGACCGTCACCGGCCTGCTGAAGGAGTCAGGCAAGGATCCCGAGAAGTTCAAGTACTCCTATCCCAAGCAATTCGACATAGCTGCCGTCTTCAATAAGGCTGAGCTGCCGTTTAAAACCGACCCGCAAAACACCGGATTCTGGTTCAGTCTGCTCGGGACACTAGGGCCCTTACTGATCTTCCTACTGCTTTTCCTCTTCTTGATGAGTAGTATGCAGGGCAGCGGTAATCGAGTAATGAGCTTCGGTAAGAGCAGAGCACGCCGCATGACGAAGGACTCCCCTAAGGTCACCTTCTCGGACGTTGCCGGGGCCGACGAGGCTGTCCAGGAGCTGACGGAGATCAAAGAGTTCCTTGAGGCTCCGCAGAAGTTTCAGAAGCTTGGTGCGCGTATCCCGAAAGGGGCACTGTTGGTCGGTCCTCCGGGAACCGGTAAGACGCTCCTGGCGCGGGCCGTGGCTGGTGAGGCTGGGGTGCCGTTCTTCAGTATTTCAGGTTCTGACTTTGTGGAGATGTTTGTTGGTGTGGGCGCGAGCCGCGTCAGGGATCTCTTCGAGCAGGCCAAGCAGAACAGTCCTTGCATCATCTTTATGGACGAAATCGACGCGGTCGGACGACAACGCGGGGCGGGCTTAGGTGGCGGACACGACGAGCGCGAGCAGACGCTCAACCAGCTACTCGTAGAGATGGATGGCTTCGATGCCAAAGGCGGCATTATTATGATCGCTGCGACAAACCGTCCGGATATCCTCGATCCGGCCCTCTTGAGGCCTGGACGTTTCGATAGGCAGATAGTTGTCGACCGGCCTGACCTCCCAGGGCGGGAGAAGATCCTGCGCGTTCATACTCGAGGCAAGCCGCTCGGCCACGATGTCAACGTAGAAACCCTAGCACGAGGCACACCCGGTTTCACCGGTGCGGACCTAGCCAACCTTGTCAACGAGGCGGCGCTTCTCGCCGCACGACACAACAAGGAGCAGATAGATCAGGCCGAGATGGAAGAGGCGATAGATCGAGTTATCGCTGGTCCCGAGCGTAAGACGCGTCTCATTTCTGACAAGGAGAAGGAGATTACCGCCTACCACGAGGCTGGGCACGCCATTGTCGGTGCGTTGTTGCCCGAAGCCGACCCAGTGCACAAGATTACGATAATACCGCGTGGCCAGGCCTTGGGTGTGACTATGAGCCTGCCTACAGAAGATCGCTTCATGATGAGTCGCAGCCAGCTCATGGCCCAGTTGGCGATGATGCTAGGCGGCCGAGCCGCCGAGAGGGTTGTCTTCGACGAGATTACCACCGGCGCCTCCAACGACCTGGAAAGGGTGACCCGCACGGCTAAGCAGATGGTCACAAGGTTTGGGATGAGCGAGAAGCTAGGACCTATGGCCTTGGGGCAGCAGAACGGGCAGGTGTTCATGGGTCGGGATTTCAATGCGCAGCCGGACTACTCAGACGAGATCGCCTTCCAGATCGATAAGGAGATCCGTAGAATCGTGGATGAGTCCTATGACACCGCTGAGGATCTGTTAGTCCGTAACCGCCGCCTGCTCGATAAGCTTGCTAAGGATCTAATCGAGTACGAAACCGTGGACGCCGCGCACCTCGCTCGCCTCATTGAGGAGTACGCTATCGATAGAGTCTCGGCCGACAATGCGATGCCAGATCCTGACCGTCGTTACCGGAACAGCTACCAGGATTAGGCGAGCCGGGGCGGGCTGGTGGCCCGTAGAACCATGAGGGTTGGGAGCCTGGTCTTGGACTTGGACCCTGAGCCCGTTCTCATGGGTATTCTCAATGTCACCCCTGACTCTTTTTCTGACGGTGGAGATTTTCTCGAGCCCGATAAGGCGGTAGTCCGGGCAGTGTCGCTGCTCGACGAGGGAGCACTTATAGTAGACATCGGCGGCGAGTCTACACGTCCGGGATCGGACCCCGTGAGCCCGAACGAAGAACTACGCCGAGTAATGCCGGTGTTGCGGGGGATCCTGGTGGCCCGCCCCGAGGCTGTCATCTCGATCGACACCTACCGCGCTTCTACCGCCGAAGCCGTCCTCGATGCCGGAGCGCGCATCATTAATGACGTCACCGCGCTCGGAGATCCTAGGATGGCTAGTATGGTGGCTGATAGGGAATGCTCCATTGTTCTTATGCACATGCAGGGTGAACCCAAAAGTATGCAGCATGACCCTCGCTACGAAGACGTAGTGCGAGAGGTCCGGGATTTCCTCGCTCGCAGAATAGAGCGTGCTTTGCAGGCGGGAGTGAAGGAGGATAACATAGTCATCGATCCCGGCATAGGCTTCGGTAAGAGCCTTGAGCATAACCTGTGGCTCCTGAACCGGCTCGACATCTTGGTGGTTGAGTTCGGCTTCCCTGTGCTCGTCGGCACCTCGCGCAAGAGCTTTCTTAGTAAGATCGTTAGCTCTGGTTCTCCGAAAGATCGTCTTTTTGGCACGATCGCGACGAACGTGATCGCTTACGAGAAGGGAGCGAGCCTTTTCCGAGTACACGACGTCCGGGCCAACAAGGAAGCGCTAGCGGTCACCGCCGCTCTACGGGGGCTCAACCAGTTGTGTTCGCAATCGGGAGAGGTTTAGCCAAGAGGGGTTTCGCCCGTGCATGACCGCTTCACGCACTCAGGCTGGAGAGTGGTGGTTCTGGCAGGCGAAGAGGCGCGCGGGCTCGGCCACAGGTACATCGGCACTGAGCACTTGCTCTTGGGTCTTTTGGGGGAGCAGAAGGGTGTTGTGGCCCGGGCGCTTAAAGCCCTGGGCGTGACGCCGGGTAAGGCACGGGAACAGGTGATATGCGTCGTAGGTAGCCGCGTAGCAGACGTAGAGGACTACCGACTTCCTTTGACTCCTAGAGCGCGCAAGGTGCTGGAAGTTGCCTTAAAAGAGGCGCTTGGTCTCGGCTACGACCACGTTGGTGCTGAGCACATTCTGCTTGGGCTTGTCGGGCAGCCCCAAAGTATCGCGGCTCAGGTGCTTTACAAGCTGGGGGCGAACCCTGACGTAGTACACCGTGAGGTGGTACGGTTGCTAGACAGGTGGGAGAAGTCCGTCGGGGGCGTTGATCGTACGGCAGATCCACTACATGCCGCGGCGTTTCGGGCGCGGGTAGAGGGGCTCAAGGTCCAAGCGCGCTGTGGCGTTACGGACGAGGAGCGTGCTAAGTCCCAGGCTCTGAGGGTGGACCTCGATTACCTTTACGAAGCTGCTGAAGGAGAGGATCTCCTCAAGACCGTGGATTACGGAGTCCTCATCGAGGGCGTAGCCGAGCTTCTGGAGCGGGAGGAGTTTCGACTATTGGAGACCGCGGCGCGAATGGTGGGGGAGTACGCTCTGGGCAGGTTCCCATCGGTCCGGGAGGTTACCGTTACCGTCACCAAGCTACGGGTGCCTGTTGCTCGCGAGGTTTCGGGGGTTTCGGTAGAGACCACCCTCGGACGGTGAAGCGTGCTTTCTTGAGCTTGGGTAGCAACCTCGGGAACCGCTTGGGATACTTGCGGGCGGCGATCGGGGCGCTTGCTCGAGGGCCGTTGCTGGAGGTGGGTAGGGTCTCTAGAGTATACGAGACGGCACCGGTCGAGGTGGAGCAGCAGCAGCCGGATTACCTGAACTGTGTGGTCGAGGTTCAGTATGGTGCATCAGCGATCGAGCTTCTGCGCTTCTGCCAGGGGGTTGAAGCCGCTCTCGGTCGCGTCCGGATGCCATCTGGAGAGAAGACTCCACGCGTGATAGACATAGACGTGCTGCTCTTTGGCGAGGAAGTCGTAGAAGAGCCGCACCTCATCGTACCCCATCCGGGCTCTCTACGGGCGTTCAACCTGAGAGGGCTCGCGGATCTTGCACCCGAAATGTTTATTCCGGAGCGCGGTGCGGTAGGTGAGCTCCTGGCCGATGCGAACTCAGCCGTCGTGAGGGAGTTCGAGGAGGATTTGTAGCTTGCTGATGGCAGTAGACATCGGAAATACGCAGACGGTCTTGGGACTCTTCGAGGGTGAAGAGCTGCGGGAGCACTGGCGGATGGCGACCGAAGCGCACCGCACCGCGGAGGAACTCGGCTCCGCCTCGGCTGGTCTTCTACGTCTGCGTGGGCTCGAACTCGAACAGGT
>JAFAPF010000235.1 GCA_019247245.1 Rubrobacter sp.
CGCCTCCGGTTAGTACTCACACCAAGAGGGGTTCGTAACAGCCCTGTAGGGAGATTTGAATTCTTTCCTGCTTCCTTCAGCAGGCTCTTTTCCCTCAGCAGTTTTCTCTACTCGCGGTAAGCAGCCTCCAGCGCCAAGAGATACTTCTCACGAGCTTCCCTAACATCCTCTGCGAACAGGAACGCACTCTCCGGGTCTCCCCCCAAGCCAAACTTGTTATCTAGTTCTTTAGCCTCCAAGTACCTTTTATCGGCCTCGGCTACGCGCCGAATATTCTCAGGGTTCACCCCTCTCCCAAATGCAGCAAGGGCGTATCCACCCGGCCTCTTCAGCACCTGCACGTCGTTTTCTGCCTCTCCCAGCTTATATCCCTCTGGAAGCTCCACTCGCTTCTACCCCACAGATAGGTGCACCAGATCTTATGCAACTAGCATATCATATTCTCTTTTTCGGAAGAAGAGCCTTCTTAAGAGAACCATCTTACCTAAGGAGGTATATCGACGAAGCAGGTTATTCCGGAGTAACTCTGCTCTGTTTCTTCGGATAGTACAGGGATTATTTCTGTTGGGCACCCCCGACATTGCTACGCGCGGTACCGATCTCCTAAGCAAATACGAGCTGGCGTAGAGTAGCGATCCGTGGTATCGCTAGTCCGCTTCGGATGATTCGGATCGTATTTTCGTGAGCGCCGCCATCGTGCTTGTGCGCGAGTTTGTCGCGATGTCCTCGCAAGCTTTTAGGGCTTTCACCTTCTTACAATCTCAGCTCGTACCTCGACTTAGTGATAGGGAGTGTTCTCGCCTCGGAGGTAGAAGGATCAAACGTACTGGCTGGCTGCTTGGTTACCTTCGTCCTGGCCTGTCGCTCCCTTCTTGTTCCTCCCGGCCCGTCAGCTTATCTATTGCTTTCTCTATAAGCCCCTTGTCTTCCTGCTCCCTCTCCTCCTGTCCCGCCTGCTGCCCTAGCGTAGCACGGCCCGGTTCGCCGGGTATCTCCTCCAGTGGAGGAGATGCACTCGGTATGTGGGGTGAGGGCACGTCGGGCGGTACGTCAGCGACCCGCGTGTCCTCCACCAGTCCTGCCGGCGGGGCTTCCTGCGACGGACGCTCCGGCGAGACGCCCCTCGGTTCCGCAACAATACCCTCATCCGGAACAGAGGCCGCGTCAGGTGGCGTGTGCGCTGCACCGGTAGGCGGGGGTGCCTCCTCGACGAGCACCTCTCCCTCCAGCGGGACGTCAGGCGCAACCTCTGGTTCAGGCGGCAGCTCAAGGATACCCAGCAGTTCCTTAGCCCTCTCAGCCAAGTGCCGGTGCGTGGCCTGCGCCTCTCTAAAAAAAGAGGCCAGTTGCTCATCTCCGGCTGCTTCAGCGTCCAGCGCATATGCCTCGTCCGTTTCGGCTCCTTGCAGAGCGTGATAGAGTACCGCGATAAGATCGTAGTGCTCATCGCGAGTACCGGTGATTCGCTCATCACCAGGATCCATCCTCTTAATCCTCCTCTCTCTACTCAGACTTCTTCTGGCTCGCTCTATTTTCTTGGGTACCCTCCCCGGATGCCCTGCAAACATGAGGTCTAAGCCGCTTCGAGAGAGTGGTCTCATCGGCCGGTGATGAAGAACCGTGAACAAAAAGGCCATACGATGGAGCTTCACACGCGTCGTTCTTTGTGAGGTGCTCTTCCTAGTAAACAGAGCGGGCCTATATACTTGACGCCAGAGTATGCTAGCATGGCGGGGTGTATAGCTTTCTTCGAAAGCTCGCCTCAGGGATTAATTAGTTGGTGGGGCTGGCGAGCAATCTCGTCCTGGTCTACACAGCAGTCGTTAGCGGAACAGCGGCAGTGGTTCTCACGTTTGTTTTGGCCTACGTTTTGAGCTTCTGGGATTTCATCGCAAACCTTCCGTTGGCATTGCGCGCAGGTTTCTACGTGTGTGTCTTCGTCCTAGCTTTTGTTCTTATCACCTATGCGCGGCTGCATGGACCGGTACTAGCGGGCTATCTCCTTCGACCAAGGCAGCGTGTAGAGGAACCCTTGGAAGCCTATAAGCACCAGATGCGGGCATGGATGCACGATCCAGATAGACCTCTGCGCGAATTGCCTTCGGACCATGACATACGCATGTCCGCACGGCAGCGAACCTTGGCAGAGTTAGGACGGCAATCCCCAAACGGCAAGCGAGAAGTTGTGGAATTCCTCCTTCAACACCAGCTAATTCAGAGTTATGGAGAACATACACCCATTATCTTTTTGCACGGCTCGGATTTGAGCGGGGCTGGCTTGTCGAACATGGTACTCAAAGACATGAATTTGCAGGGTGCTAACTTGAGAGGCGCTGATTTAAGCGGTGCCGTGTTCTGTGGTTGGATTTTTGAAGGTGTTCTCCCCCCCGACATGGATAGGGGGAAACCCACAGGGGTATCTAACTTTGTAGGGACCGACCTCAGTGATGCGGTTTTGAGGCGTGCTACGCTGGCAGGCTGCCAGCTTGCCGCGAAGGACTTTACCGGAGCCGACCTAGACCGTGCTGACCTTCGTGGCGCGGACCTTTTGAACGCACTCCATCTCACCCAAGCACAGGTCGAGCAGTCTTATGGGTCTTGTAAACAAGAAGGGTGGCAAGACGCTTTGTTACCGCACGACCTCAACTACCCAGAGGCATGGCGCAAGCCCATCCGCGAACAGAGAGCGGACAGGGAACGCAATCGCGGGGCATTTCGTCGCCTAGCTCGATTCCTACGAATTCGCTATTAGCTTCTCGTAAGGCAAGCTGTTAGCTACCAGTAGCTTGCATAGTGCATCCCGAAACATATGCGGGTTCTCGCGGTTGTTAAACCGGAACTCCAACTCATCAAGGTAGGCATCTAAGTGCTTCGCGCTAACCTGATGGTAAGAGCCAATGATGCTCCTCTTGAGTAGGCTCCATACGTTCTCCAGAGAATTGGTGTGTACGTCCCCCTTAACGTACTCTCCTTCCCGGTGCTTAACTGCCTCGTGCTCGGTGTCATGGTCTGCGATGCCTCTATAAGCAGGCCACTCGTCAGTGTAGATGGCCTGGGTATCCCCAGCGGTATTCTCCCTAATAAAGCCCTGTAAGGTCTCCCTATCCCTTCCACGGACTACCTGAAGCCTTATAGCCCCTCCACGCTCAAAGGCTCCGACCACTACGGTCTTGTTATCCTTGTAGCCACGACCCATGCCCTCTACTTTGCCGCCTATGAAGGTCTCGTCTACTTCTATGACACCCTTAAGAAGCTGGGCGTCTACTTCGCTTAAAGCGGTGCGGATGCGATGGGAGAGATACCAGGCGGTTTTGTAAGAGACCCCGAGAGTACGCTTGAGCTGGTTTGCGGAGATACCCTTTTTGGACTCTACGATAAGGTAAACTGCTACAAACCACTTCCATAGTGGAAGATGGCTATCATGAAAGATGGTGCCGGAGGTAACAGAGAAATCGTAGTGACATGATTTGCACTGGTATTGATGACGGTTCTTTCTGTGATGGATTCGCTTTGAGTCGCAGCGGGGACACTCCACTCCCTCAGGCCAGCGCAACTCTTCCAAACGCTTGCGACACTTGTCTTCTTCATGATAGCGGTCTATTAGCTCAATTAGGTTTATCTCTTGTTCGTTTAGTATGGGAGGTCTCCTGAATGCCCCGAAAGAAGAAACGTGCCATCGAAATGACTACCGACGAACTCATGAAGGATTTGTTCCCCAAAAAGGTTCGCGACCAACTCAAGGAAGTTGCAGAAAAATCCCGCAAAGATGAGGAAAAATCGTCCCATAAGTGAAGTTTAACAGAGCCGATGTATGGCATCAAGTATATAATCTCGGTTTACTCCCATCTTTCGCGACACGGTGATTTGCTCGTCGCCTCCGCTGCGAAACGGTCTATCATCAGATGTTTAGCAATCTCACAGCACAAATGCTTATAGCAGAAAGTATGGTTGTACTCCTCGAGTCGCACGATCACCATCTCCGACAGGCGTGTTGAGGGCTATACCAGTTCGCCAGTGCCAGAGATCCGCAACACGGGGACTGCGATCCTCGCTAACGCGATGCTTCCGGCAGCGATTGCCTCCTCGTCATGGAGTAAACGCTCGTAAAGGGGTCTGAAAGCTATAGGTCTACCGGTGAAGCGCTCTAGCACAGCTATCATTTGCGAGCAGCGTCACAAACGTGACGATTCAGGTCGCCATACGAGTCACCGAGAACGATCACCACCGGATAAAGACGGGAGAGGCTCAAGTGCAGAATAGCGTGCCTAT
>JAFAPF010000253.1 GCA_019247245.1 Rubrobacter sp.
GCGCACCGTATAGTGGGCGGAGGCCTGTGCCATTGGTCTTGTAAACCAATTTAGGGCGCCGGACCAAGCTCCTTGGGTTACGTGGATAATGATCGTGCTTATTAGATTCGAGTAGGGACGACTGGCTACCGTGTAGTTAGCAGAATCGGCACCATAGAACGTAGCGGCTGGGTAATCACCGTTAGCCATTCAAGCTCACTTCAGTCTGTATGATCCTTCGAGGCTACAGTGATAATCCATTTTCTTCCCCTCTAGCTATCTGTAAGCTCTAGTTCTATTACCATCTTCGTGCGACAGCGTCAGCTGAACTCTGTCGAGAAATTTGATCGGACGCAGCATGTAGTAGCCCTGGGGGAATACTACCCCTGTGACGAACGCAGTAAGGGCTTCAAGGGCGGTCAGTGGCCAATGGGTAGTCCAAAACTAGGCTAGAACACCTGTAAAACGGGGTTCTCGACTTCTGAACAAAGCCTGAGAAAAGGGCACAAAGGAGTTTTCAACACACTGGACCGTCTTTGATACACCGAAAGCTTACGCCTATAGAGGGTGGTATGCCTATATTCATAGAGCCGCTAGAAAACTGAGTTGCCTATATGTAGCAATCTTCTTCTAGGCAACCTAGCGAAGAAAGGGATTTTTAGCGTTGTCGATTAAGGACTAGGATTCAGGGGTCAGGCAAGACAGATAGAACATCGACCATAGAGTGTGAGGCTGTCTGTGATCCTCGCCTGTATACCCACCGGGCAAGGTTGTCCCTGCAGTATATCAGCTGGGCAAAGCTCAAGGTACTGATGCTGAGCAATTACACGTATATGGAGAAGGCCGCGATGCGATTCAACAAAAGATAGAAGAACCCCTGTAAACGTTGTCCCAAAAATGGGTTTTCAGGACAGCACCTACAACGCTTCTCTGTAGACATCTCCAAATGATTTAGTTATCGTGGCTCTCCTTGAAACGAGGCAGCGAAACTCGATTACACGGTCAGCACCGCAATACAGTCCGGCGCAATCGCCGATTTGGGCTCTTAGCTATCTTGCTGATTCTCGCTGCTGTAGTAGGGGCATTCTTAGAGTACACAGAGTACGGCCGTTCATTCTCTTCAGAAGAGGCTCAACAATCCCAACCAACAGAACAATCTCAGCCGGAATCTTCTTCGACAACAGAGCCTACTCAAAGTAGCGACGAGGGGTGGGCTACCGCAATCGCACAGGATACTTCACCGAGCCTTGCAACCCAGGACGAAACTATGGGGTTCGGCCATCAGATCGCCCTGACCTTCGATGATGGGCCAGATCTCGCTACTACACCCTCTATCCTCGATATCTTACACAGCTATAATATTAAGGCCACTTTCTTCGTAGTCGGTGCTCGGGCTGAACAACACCCCGACCTCATCAAACGCATAGTCAGCGAAGGGCATACCTTAGGCAACCACACCTACTACCATAGAGACCTTACCAAGTTAACTCCTGAGCAGGTGTTAGAAGAACTTTGGGATACGCAGGCAGCAATCGATCAAGCCCTAGGGAGCCACTTCCAGGTTACGCTGTTTCGCCCGCCTTGTGCAGCTTCCTACGATATCGAGCCAGCTAGACTACCTTCCTTACAAGAAGCCTTGAGAGAGCAAAAGATGTACCGGGTGATGTGGACGGTCGACTCTAACGATTGGGCACTCAGAGACCAACCCGAGAGCATCGTCACTAATCTTGCGCAAAGCACGCCAGAAGGTGGTGGAGTAATCCTCTTTCATGATACACAACCGCAAACGGTAGAGGCGTTGCCCAAGATTCTAGAAGATTACAGAGCCTCAGGTTTTAAGTTCAACAGCGTGCGTGGTCTGCTAGATCAGAAATACGGAATAGAACCGGACGGTATTCAGGCCGACCCAAACGACGCGTACGCAGAGGCAACTCTCCCACTCAAGGCGAGTGGTAATAACGTTCCTGAGGATCTACACTCTCTGGCTGAGTGCTTGACTTATAGCGGTTCCACTTCATAACGCCTCCTTGCGGCCGTTTGTTGAGGTAGGAGCCAGATATCTCATGCTCAAGAAACGATCGGTACAGCTTTTCCAAGCCTCATTGACACGTTGCAGATTATAGGCACTACTATCCAGCTTGATGAAGCTGCAAACACCCATTAAGTAGTATCTTCTCCGGGTTACTGTCGTTTTTAGAGAGCATTCGGCTCTGTTGATGACATCCTTCGGTAGGGTCAGTTCTGTGTGCTCCAAGCCGGGCAGGGCTTGAGCCGGTACAGGTTGTAAGCCAACCCCAACAGCAGTGCCTGTACCCGCTGTCTCTGGAGGCTTCGACCCGGTGCTCGTGCCGAGAGGTTGCGTTTTACCGCCGAGAACACACTTCCCACCAGCGCTCGTCTTCGGTATAGGTGTCGCGGGAAGGCAGCTCGTCGCATCTCTGCTCGGTGGCCCTGCAAGTGCCATGTCTCTTTACCTCGCTTGGCGGGTATCACGCTTATGGCTCTCAGCTGTTTGCGAACGTGGCGATGGTTCCGTTCGCTATCGAACTCTACCTCTGCCAGGACTAGGCCCAGCGGCGTGATCGCCTGGGCGCTATCTACGAGCGGACGCAGCATCGCCGAGCCGTTGTAAGGTCCCGAGCAAGCCTCTTGGGCTAGCACTATTTGACGAGCTGTGTCAACCACGACGAGCTACTTCAGCCATCTCTGCGCCAAAGCGTCGGCTCGCCGCTACGGTTTTCTGTCGCGGCCGGGACCAACCCTGTTGCATCCACCGCCACGGTCGTCGGCTCCTCTTGCTCATATCGTGGTTAGGCTTAAGCAGACGCCGGGCGGTTTCGTTCACAGTGGCCACCAAGGCTCGCTCGTCGAGTCGCTGCAGAAAATGATAGAGGGTAGTGTGGTCGGGTGTTTTGCGCAAGCCTAAAGCGTCTCGCAATTCAGCAGGCTCAGCCAAGCGCACCTCGGCTTTGCGCAAGGTTCAGTTCTCGTAGCGCATCAGGCACATGACCGCCAGTAGTTGCGGCTGAGTACTCTGCGTGCAGCAAGCACGGTGGAGCAGCCCGTGTAAGTACCCTGAAACGTTGAGAAAGCCATGGTGCGAAAATAACTACATTTGAAGGGATTTTGTAAACCCTAGATATTCCCCGCAAAGCGTGGCGCTTCTCTGGTTTTCAACTCTCTAGTAATGTCTTAGGGCTCACACTCTTAATGCTCCTGATTTAGCGAACGCTGAAACTGGTACATAAGGCAGCATCAAAGCAGAGCGTGGAGTCAGATGACTTTAGAAAGGAGCCCTATGCGTTACACGCGGTTTGGCCAGACGGATCTCGAGGTCTCGAGAGTATGCTACGGGACCTGGCAGGGTGGCGGCGATTGGGGAAGCATAGAGGAGAGTGACCTCGAGGCCACGATACGTCGGTCTCTGGAGCTCGGCATCAACTTCTTCGACACCGCCCAGGCCTACGGGTTCGGAGTCGCCGAGCAACTTTTGGGCAGAGCACTGGAGCGTGAGATAAAGAATCACCGGGACGAGATAGTCTTGGCCACCAAAGGCGGTCTCCGGATAGAGGGGAATCAACTGCTCCGCGACTCGAGCCCCGAGTGGCTCAAGCAAGGCCTTGAAGATAGCTTGCGCTTTCTCGGCACCGACTATGTAGACCTCTACCAGGTGCACTGGCCGGATCACGACACCCCCTTTGAGGAGACCGCCGGGTTCCTGGATGAGATGGTAGGCGAGGGTAAGATCCGCTACGTCGGCGTCTCGAACTTCAACGCAAACGAGATGGCGGAGTTCGAGCGCACCCACAAGATCGATAGCCTACAGCCGCCCTACCATCTCTTCCGACGCGACATAGAGGAAGAGATACTCCCGTACTGTGTAGAGCACGGGATTGGGGTGCTTATCTACGGCCCGCTAGCTCATGGACTACTCTCCGGTAAGATGGTCTCGGATCAGCAGTTCGCCGAAGGCGACTGGCGTGCCCAGAGCAGCCTCTTCCAGGGCGAGAACTTCAGCAGGAACTTGGAGACGGTCGAGGAGCTGAGGGGGTTCGCAGAGGAGCGGGGGTACACCGTAGCCCAGCTCGCGGTTGCCTGGACGCTCGCCAGTCCGGCTGTGGATGTCGCGATAGTCGGGGCGAGAACAACGGACCAGATCGAAGGCACCGCCCCCGCAGTCGAGTTCGATCTCTCCAAGGAGGACCTCCGTGAAATAGAGAACATCATGCGGGGCGCGGTTACGGTGGGGGGCCCCTCACCCGAGGGTGTGTAGTAATCCCAGAAAATGCATCTTCGCCAGCGAGCTATCTTTACTATGATGCTCGCGTAGTGTTCTTGGTTAGCCTGTACTCCTCTAACCGCTCGAGAATGGCCTGCATCAGGCGGTCTCCTTGTTCGGTCTGAAAGATGGCCTGAGCGTGAGCGTCCCCTGGGAGGATAAATGCCTCGTTTTGGTCGCCGGGTGCTTCCCGGGCCATCCGGCGTGCCTCCTCCGCGAAACCGCCCTCCTCCTCGCTCGCTACGAAGAGCTTCGGCTCGGGTCCTAACCCCGTGACTTCTCCCGAGGCAGAGAGAACGATGAGCTGGTCTGCGGCTTCGGGGCTCTGCTTGGCGACCCGCAGAACCGCGCTCCCACCGGCGCTGCCGCCCATAAGCGCCA
>JAFAPF010000254.1 GCA_019247245.1 Rubrobacter sp.
CTGACGCTGGGCGCGGTGTTCGGCCCGTCGATCCTCGAGCGAATCCACCTGCCGGCGCTAGGGTTCCGCCTGCTCTGGCTGGTGCCGCTGGCAGTAGGATTGCCGCTGCTGATGGTGTGGTGGGGATCACGCGCGCATCCCCCGCGACCCGAGAACCTTTCTCGTATGAGGGCGGCGGGTGCAGCGCTGCTGGGGGGCTTCGTTGGGGCCACCGCGCTCGCCGCCACCTGGTCCGCTACTGCCACCGCGGCAGAGCTGCTGGGAGCATCTCGTCCGCCCACCATTACTCGTGTGTTGCTGAGATGGTTGGTGAGCTTGGGACTAGACGTCACGGGGGTCTCGCCGCTACTGTACGCTGCCTTGCTATCGCTGTTCGTGGGCCTCAGCGTTGCCTACTACGGGCTCGTTCTGACGCATCTGGCACCGCATGTTGCCTCGTTGCATCGACAGGCGCTCGGTCTGACGATGCTCGCCCTGGGCCTGCTGGGGGCAATCTTCGTCCCCCCGTTGCTGGTGGTGGATGTCGAGTTGTGGCAGACCGGAGGCCCAAGCGTGCTGTTCGGCCTCGCACTGGGCGCGGTGAGCTACGCCCTGACTGTCGTCTACGGGCGCGCCTTGGCGATTGCGGTGGCACCCTCTCTCCGCCGCGATGGTTCGTAATACGTAGCGAATAACTGCTTCAGGTAGCTGGATCTTTAGACTGCTAAGTAACATAGATACGAAGTAGTACCGTGCGTTTGCAGACCCTTCATACGGAGTACCTCGCCTATGTTCCATGCGGAGACGATACTGCCAACCTACAAAGTTGAACCCCTCGAGTAAAGTATGAGCTGGGCTCCAACAGAGACCGTGACCTCGACAAAATTGCTACGGTTCGTTGTCACCGTACCGGAGAGCAGGGTGCAAGCGATAGTGCACTTCGCGGCCATGATAAGCGAAGGGGGCTCCGATCTCCAACGCGCTACGGATGAGGTACCCGTTTATACGATGCGAAGCATTCCTGGCGAGCGATCCGCAACCAGGATATAGCCTTAAGGTGACCAGAAGCAGGCCTGAACGGTTACACCAAACGATCAGCACTTCACGCCATAAAAAGCGCTCCTTGGCATGTACGTTATTATGGCGTTTCTTCTTATGCGAAAAATAGGGCAAGGTCTTCCCTGGACGATGTGGTTATGCATAATGACCTAGTGTTAGATCTCATCTGGAGAATTCTGAAGGAGGTCCAATGTCCCAATCGACGCCTATACAGAGCCGACCAGCTCAGGGATGATTGAGGGAGACGCTCCATCGCGTAGCTCTTGGTAAGCCCTATGTGATCCTATTCCGCGTCGTTTACTTTCAACTATGAAGCCTTTCCGCCAAAGGTCCGGTAAGGCTTGCTCCTTATAAAGGCACCGCGCAAATCTCTACAGATGTAATCTGATTTGCTAGACGCTTTTCTTCCTGTTAAGAGCATCTTTATTGCAAAAGCGATTCTTTTTGTTACAATACAGCCTATCTGGCCTACGAACGTACTGAAAGGTACTGAAAGAAGGAGTCGAAGGAAAGGTGCGAGCTACGCTACAACCTGGTTTGACGAACAGGCTAACCAAGTATTTGAGGACTACTCAGCAGCTCATCGAAGAGGGGCGCGACGCAGTCTCGAGCAAGGAGCTCGGTGACTTCACCGGGATCAACCCGGTGCAAGTTCGACGGGACTTGAATGCGATCGGCTTCTCCGGCACCCGCGGAGTAGGCTATCAGGCTTACGACCTTGTGGAGGCGGTGCGGGGGATTCTAGGGTTGAGACAGACTTACAATATTGCACTCGTCGGCGCGGGCAACCTCGGTAGCGCCATCGCGAGCAGCACCATCCTCCCCAAGCGTGGGTTCGTGATCCACGACGTCTTCGATAACGATCCAAAGAAGATCGGCCGTACGGTCGGCAACATCGTTGTCAAGCACATCGATGAGCTCAAGAAGAGCGTCGCGGAGGCCGATGAGGTGATCGGCATTATCGCTACACCCAGCTCCGCCGCCCAGGAGGTCGCTGAACTGATGTCAGACGCTGGCATCCGAGTCATACTCAACTATACTGATGTCCTCCTCCACGTCCCCTACGACGTGAACATCCACCGTATAGATCCGACTGCTCAGCTGATGCACACCCTCTATTATCTTACCCAGCACGGCGAAGAAGCCGCCTCCTAAGAGCAGCTTAAAAGCAAGACCCATAGCACAACCAGAGCGACCGCCAACAGAACCGGCGGTCGCTCTGGTGTTTATCAACTAATAGGGTTCAATACGTTTCCCGTAAAAAAGAGGAAGAACCCGAAACGCACCTTAGGGGTGATAGGTGGGGAAAGGGAAAGGAGGAGTAGCGCCCCGGGTTCTTTAATTGTGTCGATTTGGTATCGCACCAACCGACGTTGGTAATATACCCTATTAGTCACACTTTGTAAAGTCTTTGGAACAAAAATCGAGGAATTTCTCCTCAAAAGTACCCTAGAAGCGTACAACAACGTACAACATCCGGTACACACAAGTTCCTCTGATAGCAGATGTTGCGCCTTCACAAAATTTTATGAGATTTTCCATTTTTTCCTCATTTGGACCGTTTGGGATGTCCGCGATTACTGCTCCAGCTCTGGGCCAACGAGGTTTGCACAGCGATGGGATCCTTCGTAACAGCTTTATTTAGAATGGGATATCGTCAAAATCCTCTTCGTTTAGGTCCACGTCCTCACGGGAGGACGAGCGAGTGTTTCTGCGGGCTGGCTGGCCCTGGCCTGCGGCGGTACCCCCATCGCCAACGTCACTGGCCCTGCCTAAGAACTGGACGTTGTCGGCCACGACGTCCACCTTGCTACGCCTACTACCATCCTGAGCCTCCCAGGTGCGATACTGCAGCTTACCCTCAATGAGGATCGGGTCGCCCTTCTTCTTGTAGTTGGCTATGGTTTCGCCCAGTTCCCGCCAGGCGGTGATGTCGAAGAAGTCCACTTCTTCATTTTTGGAGCGTACCCGGTTAACCGCCAGCCCGAATTGGCAGACCGGGATGCCGTTGTTCGTGAACCTAAGTTCGGGGTCTCTAGTGAGGTTCCCTGCGAGAACCACCCGGTTGAAGCTAACCATGTTAGTCTCCTTTCCTTATGCTCTCATGTAGCAAGTCTACACAAACGTCACCGCTTCTCAAGTACCGAACTCTTCTAGCCCTCCTTGATAGCTGCGACATCAGTCTTATCGTTTTTGATGGTTACGATCACGTCCCTATGTTTGCCGTTACATAATATCTTCGCCGGTCTTCTAACAGCGCTGAAGCGCCCGTGCCGCGGAATGGCTCTGTACCGGGTGTTTTTCCGGTCGGAACGACGATCACGAACCTGCCGGGCCACGAGGTAGCTCTGGCCACCAGATTGGACTAGGAGGTCCGCGTCGCCCTGCTCCGCATCCATAAAGCTCACTACCAGCGAGTCAGCGAGGAGAATTCGAGATATATGTAAGATATGCTTGGCCTGAAAGGAATAAAAGTCTGGTTGAACCAGATAACACCTGCGGCTTGTCCCTCTCCGAGCTTTACGAGCCGCATAAGTGCCTCAGGAGGCACCTGATGACGTCGTAGAAGATCGTAAGCGGCAACGAGGAATCGACCTATCTGTTAGGGTTCTCCCAAGTAGACGACATGGAAACCCGATGCTTGAGCCCTAGGTGTGTGTAGACCTTCAAGTACCACAGTCATTAACGAAAAGAGTACTCTTCGACCACTTCCGAGGCGGTGAGAGATGCACGCTAAGACGAACGAACACACCAAGTCGGTGGAGATCTTGCCGGAGGACACTCTGTGAGTCCGGTTCGCCTTCGTGGACCACGCCGGCATCCCTAAGACGAAGGCCGTTTATCGGAAGGATTTTCAAGAGCGGGCTAAAGCTGGGGTGGGACTCGCCAAAGGTGTTATAGCCCTCGATCCCAGTGGGCAACTACACAGGGCCTCGGGGTTGAGCCCCGTCAGGGAGATGCGCCTGGTACCTGACCTCTTCAGCCTCACGCAGTTACCGTTCCTCGTCGGCCAGACGATGGTGCTCTGCGACATGACCGAGTCGGACGGGTGCACGCCCTGGGAAGGGTGCCCCCGGGGCGCCCTCAAGAGAACTGTCGACCTACTCGCCGAGCGCGACATGGAGGCCCTTGCCTCCTTCGAAACCGAATTCTACTTGCTGGGCCCAGAAGGTACGCTAGATAAGACCCCTATGCAGCCAGCTTCGCCCTGACGCCGTCTGCCGGGTTCGCTGCAACACTGGCAAGGACCCTCGAGGAGATGGGCATCTCCCCGAAGCAGTACCACGCCGAGGTAGGACACGGTCAGCAGAAACTCTCTATAGCAGAATCGGAGCCTCTTGCAGCCGCGGACCGACGCGTGCTGATTCTGGAGACTATCCGGGGCGTCGCCTCCCAG
>JAFAPF010000390.1 GCA_019247245.1 Rubrobacter sp.
GCTCGTAGAGCGGTGTCCGCCGGAGTGCACCCGCCGCCACCGACTACCACCGGGCTCTGAGCTGGCGGGCGGCCCGGGCCTCGTCGAGACGTCTGGTCGGGGCGTTTACCGGCGCCTCATGCAGCTCCTCGGGTGTGCTCTCGACGAGCTGGAGCATCGCCCCGACGAAGTCGTCGAGGGTCTCCTTGGACTCCGTCTCGGTCGGCTCTATGAGCATGACCTCCTTCACGACGAGTGGAAAGTAGACCGTCGGCGGATGAAAACCGTGGTCTATGAGCCCCTTGGCGACGTCCAGGGCCTTTACGCCTTTAGGCGGCTGGACGACGCACTCGTGCTTGCATATACCCTCGTACGGGACACGGTATGTGCACTTGAGGCGCGTACGCACGTAGTTCGCGTTCAGAACCGCCATGTTCGTCACATCCTTGAGTTCGGGGCCATGCATCTTCGTATAGTTCCACGCCTTCAAGATGACACCGAAGTTGCCGTGGAAGCAGGCCAGGCGCCCGATGCTCTTCTCCGGGCGTACCAGATGGTAGTTATCGTCGTCCTTATCTACCACGGGATCGGGGCGGAAGGAAGCCAAGGCCTCGGAGCAGGCGATGGCCCCGGAACCTGGGCCGCCGCCGCCGTGGGGGGTAGAGAAGGTCTTGTGGAGGTTAAAGTGCATAATGTCGATGCCGGCCTCGGCAGGGCGCATCCGGCCTATGATAGCGTTCACGTTCGCCCCATCCATGTACAAGAAGGCGCCGACCTCGTGCAGTATGTGGGCGATCTCCTCTATGTTCTTCTCGTATATGCCAAGGGTGTTGGGGTTGGTGATCATAAGCGCAGCAGTCGTTTCGTCGGCGTTTTCGCGCAGCTCCTCGACGTCCATGCAACCATCTTCGTCGATGCCGATCTCCTGCACCCCGAACCCGGCCATCGCGGCCGTCGCCGGGTTGGTCCCGTGTGCTGTCGAGGGGATGAGGACGGTGGTGCGCCTGTGGTCCCCCGCGTCCTCGAAATACTTTGCAACCATGAGGATGCTGGTGAGCTCTCCCTGGGCGCCGGCCATCGGCTGCAAAGAGACAGCTGGGAAGCCGGAGATCTCCGAGAGGAAACCCTGCATCTCGTGCATGACCTGCAGGGCACCCTGTACTTGGGCCTCGGGCTGGAGAGGGTGAAGCCCTGAAAAGCTGGGGGTTGCGGCGGCGGCCTCGTTGGCACGCGGGTTGTGCTTCATCGTGCAGGAGCCCAGAGGGTAGAAGTTCGTGTCTATACCCCAGTTCTTACGAGAGAGGTTGGTGTAATGCCGGATCACGGTTGGCTCGTCCACCTCCGCCAGGCGCGGCTGCTCTTTGCGGAGCGCGTTCTCGGGCAAGATCTTCCTCAGGTCCGCATTCTCCACATCGAACCGGGGTAGCGTATAGCCTCTGCGGCCCTCGCGGCCCTTGTCCCGTATAAGATTACCCAGCATTCACAACCACCTCCACGAAGGCATCGAGTTCTTCTTTTGTGCGCTTCTCGGTCACGGCGATGAGCATTACTCCATCGCCGAGATCCAAGCCGCCTACCATTCCGTTTTCCAAAAGGGCCTCGTTAGCCCGAGCGACATCCGGTAGTTCTATGGCGAACTCCCACAAGAAGGGTGCGCCGGGATAGCGCATCTGGAAACCGACCTCGCGCAACCTGTTGGCCAGGTAGTGGGCCTTCGAGATCGAAAGCTCGGCGACCTCGCGCAAGCCCTGCGGACCCATGAGCGCGGTGTAGACGGTGGCGGCTAAAGCGGTGAGCGCCTGGTTGGTGCAGATGTTGGAGGTAGCCCTGGCGCGACGGATGTCCTGCTCCCGCGCCCTCATGGTAAGGACGTAGGCGAGCCTGCCGTCCATATCCACCGTCTCCCCACAGATGCGTCCAGGGAGCTGGCGGACGAACTCGGCCCGCGTCGCCATGTATCCGGCGTAGGGGCCGCCGAAGAGGAGCGGCATACCAAGCGGCTGGGCCTCTCCCACCGCCACGTCCGCTCCGAGATACCCCGGCGCCTCGAGCACGGCCAATGAGATAGGATCGCACACCGCCACCGTGAGGGCGTCTGTTTTGCGCGCCGCCTCCGCTGCCGCTGCGATATCATCAACGACCCCGAGATAGTTTGGGTTCTGAACAACGATGCCGGAGACGTAATCCGGTACGGCCGAGAAATCGGTGACTCCCCCGTCGAAAGGCAAATCGACGGTCTCGACCCTATAGGTTTCAATCACCTCGCGGTAGCGGGGGTTTAGGCCGGTCGACACTGCCACCTTCGGGTCGCGCTTCGTCTGGCGGGCGGTCATCAGGGCGGCTTCGGCGACGGCGGAGGACCCGTCGTAGACGGAGGCGTTAGAGATCTCAAGGCCCGTCAGCTCGGAGATCACCGACTGGAACTCGAAGATCGCCTGCAGTACGCCCTGGCTGACCTCCGGCTGGTACGGGGTGTACGAAGTCAGAAACTCCCCTCGCGAGATGACGGCCTCGACCGACGTCGGTGTGATCCTATCGTACGCTCCCGCACCCAAGAATGTGGGCAACCCGGTGACGTTGCTGGCCGCGAGCCTGTTCACGTCGGCGAGTGCTTCGTACTCGGAGAGCACGGGCGGGAGGTCGAGCTCTCCCTCGAACTTTGGTGAGACGTCGGCGAAGAGCTCATCTAAGGTTTCGACCCCGATAGCCTGGAGCATCTCTTGAATATCGTCGTCGGTGTGCGGTGTAAATCGCGCCACGCGGCTATACCCCCTTGTCGGGTGAGCGTTTATAGGTTTCGCCCTGTCCCAAACCTGAGAGTGTTACCCCATCGGCGCCGACCCGTACGGATCGAACTCTCCAGGACGCCCTCCAGCCTACGGTCCTTTTGCCTGAGAGATTCGGCCCATCAGCCACGAACCTTTCACCTTCGGCGGCCGCCGGCTCCACTGGCGACTCTCTCCCGCGGCCCTCGTCGGGCAAGCGCAAAGGTTAGCACAGGTTGGCGCCAATATCCGGTTTTACCGACGCGAGGATCGCTTACTCTCAGCGTGCAGGAGGATCGCATAGACTACCACCCGATCTCGATCGAGTGGTAGTATCACAATATGACTATCTCGTCCCGCACGCTGATCCGTCCGCCCTCGACAACCCTGGCGCAGATACCGCCACGCCTTCTTAGCGCTCGCGTCATGCCCGGCTCGGTGAGGTCTCGTATGTGCCGGCAGGGCGGGCGAGGCCGATCATACTCAAGGACTGCCTCCCCAATCCGGAAGCGTTTTCCACGGAACAATCTGCCCCGCAGGTCCCTCAGCTTTATTCCACGAGTTACTATGTTGCGTCGGTGCTCACCGTTCTTGACGTTGATACCCGTCTCCTGCTCTATCTCATCGAGGTCCTCGCCTTCTATAAGCGTTACCTCGCAGACGTCGCCGTAGGACGTCCAGTAGCCGGTACGCTCTTTGTAACGATCACCCTGGAGTCCGCCTTTCTCTATAGCGCGCACTTCCTCGACACGAGCCATCGCCACGCTGCCCTTCGCAGCTATGTAGATCCCCTCAACCACGGCCTTCATCTCACACTCCTCTTTTAGATCCGTGGACGAAGTATACCGTTGCGGGTCGCCGAGCAGGACTCCGAACGTATACAGCGACCCCTCTGGCAAGTGCGCCCTTAGAACTTGTAGACTGCGTGAAACGTTCGGGAGCAAGGAGACAGCATGTCCCAGAGATACGCTGGGAAGACTTCGAGAAAAGATGGACGTCAGAGTCGGCTCGGTAAGCGAGGCCGAGCAGTTCCCGGACGCCCGTGCGCCTTCAATAATAGCTAGCTGTAGATTTTGGATCGGAGATCGGGGTCAAGAAGAGCAGCGCACAACTCACGGAGCGGTACTCGCTGGAGATGCTCCTCTGGCAGCAGGATGTACTAGGTTACTTCTTCTGCTTCGGGGATGTTTCGGTAACTTTGCTGCAAAAACATCAGAACTAGTGCCAGGATCGCTCCATGCTCGGCGAGGAGGCATGGAAGCGCATAGGAGCTGCGGTCCCAGTAAGAGATGGGGCTTTTCCACCGCCACCTTGAGAGGGGCCAGAAAAGCGGACGCGCATCCTCGGCGTGTGTTGGCAAGTCCAGGAGATTGTGTCCAGCCCAGCCCAGCAGGAAGGCGAGTAGAGCCCTGCGTGGATCTTTATTCTTCAACCCAAGCGCTTTGTACAACGCGAGTATAGAGCCCACGGGTGCCAGAGAGTGGAGCGTGAGATCCAACTTACCCGAAGGTTCCTTGAAGTACTCCATGGCCTCAAGGAAATCTTCCTTGGGTATCGAGCCCTGGTGGCGCCACAACAGATAGGCCGCCTTTGCTATGACAGGCAGGTCCGGGAGCGCCGAACCTATAGTACCCCACGTGGCAGCATGTAATTCTTCCCGGTTGATATAGCGGGCCGTAGCCCACGTAAAGACCGCGTGCGAATACGTGTGCATGCCTTTATATTAGCCTGATATGCCTCTTATATGCTAATTCAACATCAACTATAGGGTTAAGTTGCTCCGCTGCGCATAACCTGCTATAGAGGGACCCTTAAGCAGTGGGACTTTGTTTGGCTACGCAAGGTGGTGGACTTAGCGATGGGTTTACGAGGGGCAAATTGCATCACCAGGTTAGTTTTCTGCTTTTATATACGGAAGATTTAGCATGAAAAGAGACATACAGGAAAGGATTCAGGAAAGGATTCGCTTTTTCCGTTCCTTCCTGGCCCATCCACGGCAGGTTGGGGCGGTCTTGCCAACATCCCGGTGGGCCGTACGGAACATGCTTGACATGGCAAACTTCGCCGAAGCCCAATGTGTGGCGGAACTCGGCGCCGGCACGGGTGTATACAGCGGGGAGATACTAGACAGGCTGCCTCCCGACGGTAACTTCCTAGCGTTCGAGATAGACCCGAACCTAGTCGCTACGCTCCGTGAGAGGTTCGATGATCCGCGGATCCGGATAATCAACGACTCAGCGGAAAACGTTCAGGACTACCTGAACGGTGCTAAGGTCGATATCATCGTCTCGGGTCTCCCCTTTACGTCTCTACCCGAGAACGTCAAGCAGAACATCTTCAAGCAGGCCATACGGGTACTAGCGCCCGAAGGCGTTATGCTTGTGCTGCAGTACTCGCCCCTGGTGCAGGGAGATCTTACGCGCATGTTCGCGTCAGTTCGGCGGCGCATCGCGTTCTTGAATGTCCCTCCGGCATTCCTCTTCGCCTGCCGTACAGCCCTCGGGGAGATCCCGCGTCGATGATAAGCCGACGAAGCTGGCTCATAGCCCGGCGCTACGTGTTGGTGCCACTCTCCTTAGGCATCGTGCTGCTTTCGAGGGGGCGACGCAGTGGCCTTCTCGCACTCGGGGCGGCGGGTGCGATCCTCATGTTCTTCAGAGACCCGGAACGACCGTTAGACCCAGACCCGGACGTCGTCTACGCCGCGGCTGACGGCTTCGTGACCGACGTTGAGGAGGCGCACGAGCCCTGGATCCCCGGCGGTGATGCCCTCAGAATCAGCACGTTCCTCTCGATCCACAACGTTCACGTGAACCGTAGCCCGGTCGAGGGGAGCGTCACCAAGATGGAAGAGATCGCAGGCAAGTTCGTTCCAGCGTTCCTGGGCAGCTCCAAAGACCAGAACCACCAGAACCGAATCGCCATAGATGGGCCGAAAGGACGTGCGGTCGTCGTACAGATAGCGGGTATGGTCGCCCGTAAGATCTCACGATGGATCGAGACCGGGGAACGCATCGCAGCGGGGCAGAGGATCGGGCTCATCCACTTCGGCTCCCGTACGGATGTGCTCCTCCCCGTTGGTAGCGCTGATCCGCTCGTGCGTCCCGGAGACCGGGTACGGGCCGGCGCTACGCCTTTAGCTCGCTATCGTAAGGAAGAAGGCATCATATGAGAGAGTACATAACCCTACCCAACCTAGTGACCAGCGGCAGCCTGACGGCAGGGTTTCTGTCCATGCTTCTGATCTTCGATAACGATATCCTCGCGGCAGCAGGCTTGATCGCTCTCGCAGCGATTTTCGACGTTATCGACGGACCGATTGCCCGCCGCAAAGGTACCGATGATGCGTTTGGCACCAACCTTGACTCCCTGGCCGACTTGATTTCGTTCGGTGCCGCTCCCGCATTTGCGCTCTACGTGGGCTCGCTGCATAATCTGCCGGTCGTCGGCCTGGCAGCCTGCCTTGGCTTCTTCCTGTGCGGGGCCTGGCGTCTGGCCAGGTTCTCGCTGTGTAAGAATCCCCTTTACTTCGTCGGCTGTCCCATACCGTTTGCGGGCGTACTAGTCGCGATACTAGCCGGACTGAGACCGTACCCGTTCCTCGCCCTGCCGGTGATCTTCGCACTGAGCGCCCTGATGGTTGGCACGCTCCCCTTCCCGACGCTCTCGGGTTGGCGTAACTTCAAAGAGCTGTGCCATAGTGTAGTACAGGATCGCCAACGCGCTAATTAACCCACCACGAAGTTAAGCAGTCGCCCAGGGACGTAGACGCTCTCGCGGATCTCACGCCCCTCGATGTAAGGCTGCACCTTCGTGCTGGCCAGCGCGAGCTCCCTGGCCACGTCCTCCGAAACGTTCGCTGGCGCTTCGATGCGGTCGCGGAGCTTGCCGTTAACCTGAATGACCAGCGTGATCTCTTTTGGCGCTATCAAACCCTCATCCCAAACGGGCCAAGCCTGCTCGTGCACCGAGTAGGGCAACTCTATGAGAGCCCACATCTCCTCGGCGTGGTGCGGAGCGAACGGCGCGAGAACGAGCACGAAGGTGCGGAGCGCATTTTGCCACACCTCCTTCCTTACCTCGCCCTTGATCCCCAGGAGGTAGTTGGTGTGCTCCATGAGCGTTGCGAGTGCCGTGTTGAACCGGAACGCGTCCAGATCCTCGGTGACCTTCTTGACCAGCCTGGCAGTACGGCGGCCGAGCTCCTCGGGGTCGGCCTCTGCAGCCGAAGGCTCGCCTCCGGCTACGAGCGAGTGCGCCCGTCGCAGAAAGCGTACGACACCCTCGATACCGTGGGCGTTCCACGGCCCGCCGTGGTACCAAGGGCCGATGAACATCAGATAGCAGCGCAGAACATCAGAGCCGTAGCGATCCACGAACTCCTGCGGGTTCACCACGTTGCCGCGGCTCTTACTCATCTTCTCCGCGTCCTCACCGAGTATGATGCCCTGGTTAAACAACCGCGTCATCGGCTCGTCGAACCAAACCAGTGCAAGATCCCTCATCACCTTCGTAAAGAAGCGGGTGTAAAGCAGGTGCATCGTCGCGTGCTCTATACCCCCGGTGTACCGGTCTACCGGTAGCCAGTGCTCTCCCCGCTCGGGGTCGAACGGCCCATCGTCGTAGTGCGGTGAAAGGTAGCGGTATTGGTACCATGAGGAGTCCACGAACGTGTCCATCGTATCCGTCTCCCGCTCGGCAGGACCATCGCAACGGGGGCACATGGTGTTGCGAAAGCGCTCATCTAGCTTCAGCGGCGATTCACCGGTGGGCATGAACTCTGCGTCCTCAGGTAAAAGGACGGGCAGCTCCTCCTCCGGGACGGGCACGATGCCGCACTGCTGGCAGTAGACAATAGGTATTGGGGTTCCCCAGTAGCGCTGGCGTGAGATCAGCCAGTCCCTCAAGCGGTACGTCACCGCTGCTCGCCCGACGCTCCGCTCCTCGAGCCAGGACGTCATCATCGCCTTGCCCTCTACGTTCGGGATACCCTCGAACCCATTGGAGTTAACCATCGGGCCTTCGCCAGTATAGGCCTCTTCGAGCTCCTCCCCGTTCCAGTACGGTGGGGCAATAACGGTACGGATCTGTATACCGTACTTCTTTGCGAACTCAAAGTCGCGCTCATCGTGAGCGGGGACGGCCATGATGGCCCCAGTGCCGTAGCCGAGGAGGACGTAGTCGGCTACGTAAACTGGTATCTCCTCTCCGTTCGCCGGGTTTATGGCGTAGGCTCCGGTAATGACGCCGGTCTTTTCGCGCGTCGCGTCCATGCGATCTATCTCGGTCATCCTTCCGGCCCTCTCAACATAAGCGCTCACCTCGAGGAGGTGCTCGGGAGTGGTTATTTTCTCGACCGCCGGGTGCTCGGGCGCCAGGACGAAGAACGTCGCCCCGAAGAGGGTGTCTGGGCGGGTGGTGAAGACCTCGACGTGGCCGTATCCGGGGACGTTGAAGAGGATTTCGGCTCCCTCGGAGCGCCCGATCCAGTTAGTTTGGAGCGCTTCGACCCGCTCGGGCCACTCTATCTTAGAGAAGTCCAAAAGCTCCTCGGCGTAGTCCGTGATCTTAAAGAGCCACTGGGCCAGGTTCTTCTTGATGACCGGCGTCCCACACCGCTCACAGCGCCTCTCGGGGCCCACGACCTGCTCGCGAGCGAGCGTGGTGTTGTCTTTCGGACACCAGTCCACCGGTGCCTCTTTGCGGTACGCGAGGCCCATTTCAAAGAACTTGAGGAAGAACCACTGGTTCCAGCGGTAGTACTCGGGGTCACAGGTAACAATCTCCGAGTCGAAGTCGAACATCGCCCCCATCTGGCACAGCTGGCCTCGCATCCTCTCTATGTTTGCCATCGTCCACTTGTAAGGATGGATGCCCCGATCTATGGCCGCGTTCTCTGCTGGAAGCCCGAAGGCGTCGAAGCCTATGGGGAAAAAGACCCGGTATCCCTGCATCCTCATAAAGCGTGCGCGGGTATCGGACGGGGTCATCGCATACCAGTGGCCAACATGCA
Source organism: Rubrobacter sp. (assembly GCA_019247245.1). Classification (GTDB taxonomy): domain Bacteria; phylum Actinomycetota; class Rubrobacteria; order Rubrobacterales; family Rubrobacteraceae; genus Rubrobacter_F. Next base: position 8,758 of record JAFAPF010000390.1, read on the forward strand.
GGTCCCCACTCGGGTACGGGAGCATCGTGAGCGCATAGTGCTTAGGCTTCGCGAGGTCCTCGTCGGTTTTGTACAGTCCACTCTCGACCCACCGCTCTTGCCAGCGCCGTTCTATGGAATTTGGGTCGTAATCTCTCTTTATGGATGCCTCGCTCACTAAAGACTCCTCCGGGTACACGTTTTAGGTGTTCTAAAGCGGGAAAGGGTGCGCAGACTTTATAGTCGGAGATCCGCGTCTCGGCCTTTGCGATCCCTAGCGCACATATGTCCAATATAACATCTCGATGCATGTTTCAGGTAGGGCTCGAGGTCTGCGCAGTTTAACCTGCTCTCCGCTTTCTCTCAGCAGTGTACTTACCCCTAACCACACACTAAAAAGAGAGAAGGCCGGGTCGCAAAAGACCCGGCCTTCCCTTTATGCCCCCTCCCGACCCTACTTAGAGGGTCGTCAGCTTTTTAAAGCTTTGCTCTCACTACCAGCCTGCAGTCTGATCAATGCTCTGGGTGCAAGAACCGCTAGCTGAAGGCTCTATGTCGATAAAGCTTCCATCGAAGCTTATGTCGCCAGTGGCGGTGTTGTACTGGGTAACGCCCTGCTCGTTAGCAACGTTACCGGTGTTGGCGACCTGCTGAACCGTCGGACAGGCATTGACGTTGCTGCCCGTGTTACTAAAGCTTGCTGACGGCGAAGCGGCGCCGCTCCGTATGTGACTTTCTCTGAAAGTCTGGTTCACACCGCCTTGGGTGAAGGGCTGGTTGAAGAAGGAACCATTGTTGGGAACGCCGTTATTAAAGAAAAACGGCTGTGCCAGGGCGGGTATGGCGGCGATGGCCAGCAATCCCACCAACGAAAGAACCAACATTATGCGCTTTGACAGGCTTATGCGCTTAAACACGCTACCTCCTTTACTCGTAGAACTTGACGGATTTTACTTCCTTCTCTTCTCTTGCGGTCTCGCGCAGATTTCCTGAGTGATGTCCCTCCTTTTCGCTCCTATGTGTTCTATATCCGAACATCGCGGGTAAGGCGGATATTTTAAGGAGATCTTAAGGTTTGCAGACATAGCCAAATGCAAGCAGGACTAGTCCTACTCTCTACGGGAGAGGCTAGAAAGTGGGAGCAGGCGCCGCTCAGGCGCCGCTTAAGAGTTTTATCCCTATCAAGAGAATCTGTGAGTTCTTGAGCACTGGAAAGGCGCTTCACCTTAAAACTTCCTGAAAAAGTGTTCGCTGCAGCTCCAAGTCTCCGGTATGGTCGTTGCAAGGCGTAAGCAACCCCCGAAGATCGCATGATCGCATGTCTTGCAGTAGTTGCGAGGGTGGGTTGATAATAAGGATCGCCGCCTCCGCCATGGTGAGCATACAGTAGATTGCGGGGGAAGCATGAAAGGACCAGGTTGATAGACTACCAGCCCTCCGTGAAGGGGCGTTCTCCTCGGATCCTGGTGGTCGATGACGAGTGCCACATCGTCGACTTCCTAACTATAGGGCTCGAAGGGCGGGGGATGGAGGTTCGAGGAGCCTTCGACGGCTCGGAAGCCTTCCGACTACTGGAGGATTTTCGCCCCGACGTCGTTGTTCTGGATCTAATGCTACCCGGGCTTTCGGGGTTCGAGATTTGCAAGAGGGTTCGTGCGAGAAGTGACGTCCCTATCCTGATCCTTAGCGCCCGGGACCAGGTGACCGATAAAGTCGGCGGTCTGCGCTTGGGGGCCGACGACTACCTAACCAAGCCCTTTGCATTCGAGGAGTTTGTGGCCCGGGTGGTGGCGCTCCTGCGCAGGAGCGGCGCTTATCCAGGGCGCACCTTCCAGCATATGGACATAACTCTCGACGCGGCGACCCGAGAGGTCCACAGGAACGGTCGCCTGATACAGCTGACGGCGAAGGAGTTCGACCTGCTGCACTTGCTGATGCAGCATCCCCGCCAAGTGCTCTCCAAAAGACAGATCCTGGAAGCCGTCTGGGATGACGACTATTTCGGCGACGCCAACGTTGTCGAAGTGTACGTATCACATCTGCGACGAAAGCTGAATGGAGCGGGTGAACCCGACCTTATACAGACGGTCCGCGGCGTAGGCTACCGACTGGGTGGTTGAAGGTCTTGGGCACACTCCGCTGGCGTCTCACTCTATGGTACGGCGTGATGGCCCTGGCAATGGTCATCCTATTCTCCCCCCTTGCCTTCCACCTAATTTCGCTAGGGTCTCCGCTCCCTCCGCGCCACATAGACAAGGCCCGCACTGCTGCAGACCAGGTAGGTCAAACTCTGGAGCAGACCGGCTCACCCTCTCAGGCCGTCGAGGCGGTGCAAGACCCTGAAGTTTGGGTCGTCGTGCGAGACGCCGAAGGCAACGAGCTGGCATCGACGCCCGGCCTTGAGCAGGTTCTAGATCTGGACTCCTCCAAGCAAAGCTTGCCGGACACCCAAAGAAGCGGGGAGTACTTCGCGACTAGCCTAAAGCCACAGGGCACCTCGGGAGAGACCGTAGAGGTCTATACGAGACTGCTCAACAGTGCTTCCTCGTTCAGTCGCATCCTCACGATCCAGGTGGTCGGCGCCGCGGTAACGCTCGTGCTGATGCTCGGCCTGGGACCTACGCTGGCGGCGGGAGCCCTCAAGCCGCTGAGAAAGGTGAGTGCCGTGGCGGAGGAACTTAGACGGGGGAGGCTGGAGAGTCGGGTCGACCTGCCCGAACTCAAGAAGCGGCGGGACGAGGTCGGGCAGGTGGCGAACTCGTTCGACGCCATGGCCGAAAGCCTGGAGAGGCTCTTCAAGGCCGAGCGCGCGTCCAAAGAGAGCCTGCAACGCTTCCTGGCCGACGCCTCCCATGAGCTCCGTACACCCCTTACCTCCATCCTCGGCTATCTGGACGTGCTGAACGAGGGTGGGGACAAAAACCCATCCGTACGGTGCCGGGCTCTGTCGGCGATGAGGGAGGAAGCCGCCCTGATGGCTCACTTGGTAGAAGACCTGCTGGCCCTGGCACGTCTTGAATCTCGCCAGGAAACATCCTCGCAAGCCGTGGACCTTGCATCCCTGACGCACGAGGTTGCGGCGAGCTACCCTAAGCGCCGGATAGGAGTCTCCGCCGACGAACCGGTCGTGCTGATGGCAGAACCTGACTCCCTGAGGCGAGTGGTCTCCAACCTTCTCTCCAACGCCGTAGAGCATACACCCCCTGAGAAAGATATAAAGGTCTCGGTAGAACGCCGCAACGGAGGAGCCATCTTACGAGTATCCGATGAAGGAGCGGGTATCTCGGAAGAAGACTTGCCCCACATCTTCGACCGATTCTATCGGGCAAATGGTTCGCGGACTAGAGAAGGAACTGGTCTCGGGCTAGCAATCGTTAAAGAGACCGTCGAGGCGATAGGAGGACGGGTCGAAGTCCAGAGCGCCGTGCAAAAGGGCTCGATGTTCACCGTCCTCCTGCCGCTCTCGATTGTGGCTAGCAATCCCGGCTTTGCACAAAAAATGCCTCGGTAGTGCAACTTATTGAGGTAGAACTCCTTGAAGCTACCATACCTGGCGGAGCTATCCGAATTTTTGTGCAAGGCTAGCAATCCCCCAGAAAGTGCAAGTAAGATTCTAAGAATCAGTCACCTTTTAAGCTCCTTTTAAGGATGGCTAAGTAACATCTACGGCGTTATGTTGGACAGACCAAGAAAGAACGGTGTAGCTGTCAAAAAGCATAATGGAGGGACATGACCCAGGAGTTGATCAGTAGCAAACGCATCCCCCTCTCCGAGAGGATGCGTACGGTCGCAGCCATGAAAACCTCTTCGTGGCAACGGCTCACCCTGGTTGCAATCCTGCTCCTGTCCGCCTTCTTGAACCTCTTCAAACTAACAGAGG
>JAFAPF010000387.1 GCA_019247245.1 Rubrobacter sp.
GCTCTAGAATATATACATATGGAGAATCATGGAAACGCGCAAGCCCAAACCCCTATCAATAACGCCGGCTATGAGGCGCTCATGAAAGGAGCAGCGCTTGTAGACCACTCTCATAGGATCTTGCTCCGGCTTGTCGGCAAAAACTCAACAGAGATGCTCAACGCCATCCTCACGAACGTGGTGCCTGAAGAGGATAACCTCGGCGCCTACGCCGCGCTGTTGAACCCGAAAGGGCGCATCCAGACTGATCTACGTGTCCTCAAGGCGGACGGAGAGGTCTTCGTCGACGCCGAGCCCGAAGGTGCCGGCGCCGCTCGCGAAATTTTAGGTCGCTACGCCCCCTTCTACCACGTGAAGGTCGAGGACCTCTCGGCTTCCTCCTGGGGCCTACTCGGCCTTTACGGTCCGCGTGCAGGAGAACTCCTCGGGAACCTCCGGCTCGCCGAGCACGAATCCGCCCGCATCGAGGTAGCAGGAAGGGCCAGGGTACTCGCCGCCGGTGTAGCGACGCCCGTGCTTGGCTTCGACTTCCTGGGCCCCGCGGATACTTTACGCCTCATAAGGGAGTACCTCCTCGACTCCGGGACCACCCTTGCCGGCAACGACGCCTACGAGACCGTACGAGTGGCAGCCAGCGTACCCCGGTTCGGGGCGGATATAACACCCGAAAATTTCCCCGCCGAAGCCGGTATCCTCGAACGCGCCGTAAGCTTTCAAAAGGGCTGCTACCCCGGCCAGGAAACCGTGGCCAGGATGTATTACCGGGGTCACCCCAACAAGACCCTTCACCGCCTTATCGTCGACGGGCTATCCCCCGCCCCCGGCACACCTATTACCCAAGGCGAAAAGCAGATCGGTATGATAACTAGCACCGCCCCCCTACTCCCGGACGGAAGAACCCTGGCCCTCGGCTACCTCTCCCGTAACGTCCGAACAGATGCCCCGCTCTCCGCTGGAAGTGCGATCATCCACCTCGCGTAGCAAGGACTTATCGGGAACGATTCTCAACAAGATGTATTATCCGGACTCTGCTGGCGTTACAAGCGAGCATCGTCACACGCCTCCTGATAATGGTTCGCAGGTGGGCATCTTGCGGCAAATCTTCTTCCGAAAACCGCTTAAATAAGCCAACTTCAGCGACTCACAAGAAGGATTACTGTTTCTAATTTTTCGATACGGTAGGGGGTTTTGTGCTATCATTGGGTAACATCGCGGTAGCAAAGCTTCGTATACGATGGCAGGGGTTTGATGCTAAAGATAGAAAACTTACATGTAGAGATCGACGGCAACGAGATCATCAAAGGTCTCAGCCTCGAGGTTGGCGAGGGCGAGATACACGCGATCATGGGCCCGAACGGCTCTGGCAAGAGCACGCTCTCGAACGTTTTGATGGGGCACCCGCGCTACGAGGTAACGGAGGGCACCGTCACCTTCATGGGCCAGGACGTGTTCGAGCTTGAGCCGGACGAACGGGCCAAGCTCGGGATGTTCCTCGCCTTCCAGTACCCGAGCGAGGTACCGGGTGTTAGCGTAGCTAACTTTTTACGTACCGCTGTCAACTCCGTGCGGGAGGAAGAGCTCTCTCCGATGGAGATGTACAGGCTCCTGCAGGAGAAGATGCAAATCATGCAGATGGACCCCAAGTTCGCTGAGCGGTACCTCAATGAGGGCTTCTCCGGTGGCGAGAAGAAGCGGAACGAGATCCTGCAGATGCTTATGCTCCAGCCCAAGCTCGCCATCATGGACGAGACCGATTCAGGTCTGGACATCGACGCGCTGCAGGTCGTCGCCAGGGGCGTCAACGAGATGCGCGGCCCAGAGTTCAGCGCGGTGTTGATAACCCACTATCAGCGGATACTGCGGTATATTGAGCCCGATCATGTCCACGTTATGCTCGACGGACGGATCGTGACCTCAGGCAGCAAAGAGCTCGCCGAGGAGCTCGAAGAGAAAGGCTACGATTGGGTACGACAGGAGTTCGGCTCCGCCACCAAGAGCTAAAGGAGGAGAAAGATGCCTGAAGACAGGGCAGTCCAGGCTTTAGGGCTCGACGAGTACAAGTTTGGTTTCCATGATCCGGAGGAGTACTTCTTTAAGACCCCGAGGAAGGGTATAGACCCAGAGATCGTTGCCATGATCTCCAAGCACAAGAACGAGCCCGAGTGGATGCTCGAGTTCCGGCTTAAGGCGCTTGAGTCGTTCCTCGAGAAGCCGACCCCGCAGTGGGGTGGCGACTTGAACGAGCTCGACTTTGATGAAATCTACTACTACATCCGGCCTATGGAGAATCAGGGCCGTACTTGGGAGGATGTGCCGGACGACATCCGCAACACCTTCGACAAGCTGGGCATTCCCCAGGCCGAGCGAGAGATCCTAGCAGGGGTAGGGGCTCAGTATGAGTCCGAGGTCGTCTACCATTCTCTCAAAGAAGAGTGGGAGAAAGCCGGCGTCGTCTTCCTCGACATGGATGGGGGCTTAAGAGAGCACGAGGACATCGTGCGCGAGTACTTCGGCACCGTGATTCCACCGGACGACAACAAGTTCGCCGCGCTCAACAGCGCCGTGTGGTCGGGCGGCTCGTTTGTATATGTACCACCGGGCGTACACGTGGACATCCCGCTGCAGGCCTATTTCAGGATCAACGCCGAGAACATGGGGCAGTTCGAGCGGACGCTCATCATCGCCGACGAGGGTGCCTACGTGCACTACATCGAGGGCTGCACGGCTCCGACGTATACCACAAACTCCCTACATTCGGCGGTCGTCGAGTTGATAGCGAAGCCGAACGCTCGCATCAGGTACTCGACCATCCAGAACTGGTCACACAACACCTACAATCTGGTCACCAAGCGAGCGGTGGCCTACGAGAACGCAACCGTCGAGTGGGTGGACGGAAACCTTGGGTCCAAGCTTACGATGAAGTACCCAGCGGTCTACCTCATGGGGGAGGGTGCCCGAGGCGAGATCCTCTCGGTCGCCTACGCCGGTGATGGCCAGCACCAGGACGCAGGCGGCAAGGTCGTGCACGTCGCGCCAAATACTTCGAGCCTCATCACCTCCAAGTCTATCTCCAAAGGGACGGGCAGGGCCACCTACCGCGGACTGCTCAAGGTACACGAGGGTGCGGATAACGCGAAGAGCCGGGTGGAGTGCGACGCCTTGTTGCTCGACGACAAGGCGCGGACGGACACGTACCCATATATCGAGATAGAAGAGAAGAAAGTCTCGACCGAACACGAGGCCACGGTCTCGAAGGTTGGGGAGGACCAGCTCTTCTACCTTATGAGTCGGGGACTCTCGGAAGAGGAAGCTATGGCGATGGTTGTCAACGGGTTCATCGAGCCGATCGCCAAGGAGCTCCCGCTGGAATATGCTATCGAGCTGAACCGCTTGATACAGCTCGAGATGGAGGGCTCGGTCGGTTAAGGCCCAACGCCAACGGTAGTCGCATAGCAATATCTGGGGACGGGCTCTCTTGGGGGTCCGTCCCTGCTCTTGAGAGAAAGGCAATATATGAGCCCGAACAACGTGCCGGAAATCCTGAGAAGCAAGGGCATAAGCGCCGAGACCGTGGAGGCGCTATCCTCATTCAAGAACGAACCGGGCTGGCTCACCGAAAAGCGCCTGGAGGCCTGGGACTTCTTCGAGAAGATACCGATGCCTACCTTACGAGACGAGGCCTGGCGCTACACGGACATCTCGGACGTGAGGGTCGAGGAGCTCGCGCCCTACGCCCCGAGCCCAGATGCCACAAGCGAGAAAGACCTCCCGGAGGCCGTCCAAACACTCATAAAGGAGGGTGAAGAGAACTCTGCTCTCCTAGTCCAACACAACTCCGAGACGGCGTTGGTACGGGTGGCAGAGGAGCTCTCGCGCAAGGGTGTAGTCTTCACTGATTTGCACACCGCTCTCAAAGAGCACGAGGGCCTCATCAAGGAGAAGCTCTTCGGGCTTGTACCCATGGACTACGACAAGTTCGCCGCTCTCAACGCGGCGGTGAATTCCGGCGGATCTTTCTTGTACGTACCGCGTGGGGTGGAGGTCGATGTACCTATACAGAGCTACTACTGGCTCGACGTCGTCGGCTCGATAATGCCACGCACGCTCGTCGTGCTCGACGAGGGCGCGAGCGTGACTTACATAGATGAGTACGCCTCGGCCTATCATGAGGAACCGGCGCTCAGCAACGGTGCGGTAGAGCTCTACGTCGGACAGGGAGCGCACCTGCGGTACGTCTCATTGCAGAACTGGGAGCGCAACGTCTTACACTTCAATACTATCCGCAGCTCGACCGGGAAGGACGCCACGATCAACAGCCTCGTCGTCTCTCTGGGCTCCCAGCTCTCCCGCACCAACGTCGAGGCCGGCCTCGTCGCCGAAGGCAGCGACTCGGAGATGCTTGGGATGTACTTCGCCGACTCAGATCAGCTCCTGGATCACCACACGTTGCAGGACCATATCTCTTCCAATGCCCACTCAGATCTACTGTACAAGGGGGCGTTGCGCGACGAATCGCTCGCCGTGTTCAGCGGTCTCATACGCGTCGAGCCTGGAGCACAGAAGACTGATGCTTACCAGACTAACCGCAACCTTATCCTCGGCACCGACGAGGCTATGGCCGTGAGCCTGCCGAACTTGGAGATAATGGCCGACGATGTCAAGTGCTCCCATGGCTCGACTACGGGTCAGGTCGACGACGTGGAGCTCTTCTACCTCATGAGCCGGGGAATACCACGTAAGGAGGCCGAGAAGCTCGTGGTATTCGGCTTTTTCGGCGAGGTTACGAGCCGGGTACCGTTCAAAGGCCTAAAGCATAAGTTGGATCGGGCGATAGAGGGCAAAATCGGGCTGGGCTTCGAAGAGAGGGTGGCTTAGAGCATGCCCGAGTTTCACAAGATAGCGAGGGTGGACGAGCTCGCCCCCGGTGAGGTGAAGCAGTACCAGGTAGAGGACCGACCCGTGGCGTTGTGCAGCGTAGACGGGGAACTCTACGCCTTCGAGGATATCTGCACCCACCAGTTCGCTTACTTGAGTGAGGGTGAGTTCAAAGGCCACCAGATCAAATGCCCCCTCCACGGGGCGAAGTTCGACGTGAGAAGTGGCAAGGCCCTAAGCCTTCCAGCCGTGAAGCCCGTTCCCGTGCACACGGTGAAGGTTGAGGATGGGAACGTGTACGTGGCCCTGAACCCGAAGCGGGTGAAAGTTGTGAGCAGACGTGGCGGCAGGAGATAGAAGCATCGTGTACGACGTAAACGAGATTCGAAAGGACTTCCCGATCCTGGAACGCAGGATAGGCGAAAGGCGTCTCATCTACCTGGATAACGCTGCTACCTCCCAGAAGCCGCGGCAAGTGCTCGACGCCCTCGACGAACACTACGAGGCACACAACGCCAACATCCACCGGGCTGTACACCGCCTCGCGGAGGAGGCCACGGCGGCTTATGAGGCCTCAAGGGAGAAGGTTGCCTCTTTCCTCGGAGCACCGGATGCTAGGGGCCTGATCTTTACCAGAGGTACGACCGAGGCAATGAACCTCGTGGCCTACGCCTGGGGCCGTAGAAGCCTGCGCGAGGGGGACGAGGTGGTGCTCACCGAGGCCGAACACCACTCGAACCTCGTCCCCTGGCAGCTTGCTGCTCAGGCAACTGGGGCCAGGTTGCGCTTCATCCCGATCCGGGAGGATGGCACGTTGGATATGGAAGAAGCGGAACGGCTTGTCGGGCCGCAGACGAAGATGATTGGCTGCATCCACGTCTCAAACGTCCTGGGAACCATCAACCCGGTCGACGAGCTAGCGGAGCTGGCGCATAGCGTCGGTGCGCTGATGCTGGTGGACGGGGCGCAGAGCGCACCGCACATACCACTCGACCTGGCGGCTTTAGGTTGCGACTTCTTCGCTTGCAGCGGGCACAAGATGGTGGGTCCCACGGGGATCGGGGTGCTGTGGGGCCGGCCAGAGATGCTGGAGGAGATGGACCCGTTTTTGGGCGGGGGAGAGATGATCCGGGAGGTGTACCCCGATCATTCGACCTGGAACGACTTACCCTACAAGTTCGAGGCCGGAACGATGAGCATCGCCCAGGCCATCGGGCTCGGGGCGGCGGTGGATTACCTGAATGGCTTGGGTATGGAGAGCATCTGGGAGCACGAGCGGCGGCTCGGGGAGTACGCCTACGAGAAGATTCGCGAGGTGGAAGGGATCACGGTCTACGGTCCAGAGAAGAACCGCACGGGGCTCGTATCCTTTATCCTGCCAGAGGTTCACCCACACGACCTCTCCCAGATCCTGGATCAGGAAGGCATCGCCATAAGGAGCGGTCACCACTGCGCCCAGCCGCTGATGCGGCGCTTAGGCGTGACGGCGACGGCCCGGGCAAGCTTCTACCTGTACAACACAGAAGAAGAAGTGGATATGCTGGTCGGGGCGGTGGAGCGTTCCAGAGAGTTTTTCGGAGCGTTCACGTCATGAATATGCTGCGCGAACTTTATACGCAGACGATCATGGACCATTACCAGCGACCCCGCAACAGGGGTGCGCTTGCTGATGCTGACCTAGAGGAGCACCTCCTCAACCCCTTGTGTGGAGACGAGGTAACGGTCTACGCTAACTTTCGGGATGGAAAGGCGACCGAGGTGAAGTTTGAAGGACGTGGCTGCTCCATCTCGCAGGCCTCGGCCTCGATGATGACCGAACGGCTCCTGGGCAAAAGCCATGGGGAGGCTGAGGCCGAGATCGAGCAGTTCAGGGCGATGATGGTAGGCAAAGAGGACTTCCCGGAGACAGAAGATCTTGCGGCCCTCAAGGGTGTAATCCAATACCCCTCACGTGTTAAATGCGCCACGCTCGCGTGGACCGCTTTTCAGAAGGGCCTGGAGCAGCAAGAGGTATAAACTAAGGGTTGTGGGTAGCCCGGTCTGGTCTCTAGAACGAGTATACTATCAGTCCCAGCGCTCCGAAGGCATACCACGCGCCGAAGACCAGGCTTAAGGTACCCAGCACCGGCGCTACCCGCTCGAAGTTCCTGCGTACGGGTCCACCCGCTATGGCGAAGCCGAATACGGTCGAGAGAAGCGCCATCTAGACGGCAGTGCCGGCGGCGAAGAGCAGTAGCGCGCCCGTCGCCTCGTACTTATCGGAGATGGTCGAGAGAAGCAGCGTGAGCCCACCCGAGCCTCCGATACCGTGCACAAGCCCTATGCCATAGGCTGAGAAGGGCGTGCGTTGAGGTATCGGGTGAGAGTGAGCGTGAGGTGCGCCGTGGGCGTGTGAGTGGAGGTGGCGGTGTGACGTCAACCCCTCGTGGTTGTGTAGGTGAACATGGTAGAGGCCGCACCGCCACCTTACGAGCAGCCGGATCGCCAACAGCACGATGATCGCTCCTATGGTGGTCTCGGCGATCTGCTGCACCACCTCAGGTAGGTACTAGCCAAGGAGCATAAGCGGTAGCCCTATAAGCACCAGGGTGTTACCGTGGCCGAGGCCCCAGAGAAAGCCCATGAGCCCGGCCTTCTTCACCCGGCTACGTTCCTCTTCTGAGGCGATAAGGGCGGTAACCGCCGCGCGGTGATCGGGATCAGTGGCGTGTCGAAGCCCCAACGCCAAGCTGATTAATAAAATGACACTACACCCGACGATCCGTGCACCCGACGATCCGTGCAGGAACCCGTCGAGCCAGTCATCCATCGCCGACATGTACTCTCCTTCTTCCTATATCGTGTTTCCCCAACCCATACGGAGCGCGGCTCCTACGCCGCCTACTCCTCCTTCGTCAGTGCCATTCGCACGAGCTCCCGGTCGTGCTCCCAAGCGAAATCCAGATCGTCCAGCTCCGCTGCCGATATCCACCTTATCTCCGCCACGTCATCTGCCGGCCGCGGCTCTCCCTCGACGATACACGCCTCAAAGCCGATGGCGAGCCCGTACTCCCCGCCTGCCCCGTAGACAAAGGTTGCCAGCAGGATTGGACCGCTAGCGATCTCGATCTTCACCCCGAGCTCCTCTCTAACCTCACGCACGAGCCCGTCCGCAGGGTGCTCCCCGACTTCCAGGAACCCGCCCGGCAAATCGAGCCGGCCCTTCTCCGGCTCGTGCGCCCGGACCGCGACGAGCGCCCTACCGTCACGCACGATCGCAGCCCCTACCGCCGGCGCGGGGTTGCGATACCAAGACCGGCCGCAGAAGGGACATCGGGCTCCACCGCCCTCATGCCTTGGCACTTGCAGTCTCGCTCCGTCCGCGGGGCAGAACCTGTAGGGCTCGGTGGCGGAGAATGGGACCTTTTGCGCCACGTCGGTCATATTCGGGCCTTGGCAAGCTCTTCGGCGACGCCGGCGAGCTGGTCCACAGTGCGGACCACTTCAACCCGATCGCAGATGGGTTCGTAGACGGGCATGTCGCAGGAGCCCAAAGACCAACCCCACTTGGGCTCCAGTGTAATCCAGATAACCTGCCGGGCGTGCTGCGCTATCTCTTCGAGGGCTTTTACGTTCGGCTGCTTGCCGTTGTTGCGCCCGTCGCCCAGGACCACGACCGTCGTACGGTGGTTGATGGCGTAGAGGTGCTCGTTCTTGAACTGCTCGGCAGCCCTGCCGAAGTCGCTGTTCACATCAGCTGCCAGGACCCGCCCCGAGAAGATCTCGTCTACCGCCTGGTGCATGGT
>JAFAPF010000351.1 GCA_019247245.1 Rubrobacter sp.
ACGCCCGCGCGTTAAGCCCGTTCATCGCGGCCTCCAGATCTAGCCTCCACGGCAGGCCCGGCCGCGCCTGCTGCCCGAGATGCCTTTCCAACGGCGCTACAAGTTTCACTAGGATTGCCCCCAGCGAAATTTTCTTTCACGAGGTATGACACCGGGACGCACGTCCTTTGGCCTCGGGACCATGTGTTCGGGCCTGAGCGTTGGCAGTATCCCCGCTAGAAGACACATCCCTTTGTAGGCGGAGAGTAACCGGTTGGACAAACGAACAGAGGTGAGGTTGCCAAAAAAGACGAGAGCCCTTGACCATGTAATCGGGTTCGTCTCCTACGTCTTGACCCTGCTACCCGCCGCCGGCGCGCTTTACGTCCGTGCGTTCGGCATCAACGTCGTTTTCGGCGATGCGTGGTCGATCGTATACCTTTCCGATAAGTGGTCTTCCGGCACGTTACAGGTATCGGACCTCCTTCACCAGCACAACGAGCACGGGATGTTCTTCCCCGAAAGCGTCGAGCTTCTGCTGGGCAGCATCACGAAGTATGACAACGTGGTCGAGATGTACCTCGTATAGATCTGCCTCCTCGCCACGTTGGTCATCCTCTTGCTGGCCAGGGATAACGTCATCGGGTCGTCGTCGTGGCTCCTCCTTTTCGTCCCCGTTTCGTTCCTCGTCTTTAGCTTCAGGCAGTACGAAAACATGTTGTTCGGGTACCAGATCAACTTCGCTCTCGCCGAGGCGTTCGGCGTGCTCGCCCTGTTTCTATTGTACGTCTTGGGACGCAGGAGTTTTAAGAAGCTGGCCTTCGTGAGAGCGCTGGTCAGCGATGGTCGCCTCGTTCTCTGTCCTCTGCAGGGCCTCTTCGTGTGGCCGGCAGGGCTCTTACAGTTGTTCATCAGCCCGATAGAGAAGCCGAAAAAGAGGGTTTTTGTCGTCCTTTGGGGCTTGTTCGGCCTGGGGGAGTGGGTGGGTTACTTCGTCGATTACGCGAAACCCAGGAGCAGCCCGTCTTTGATTTACCTTGGAGAATTCCGTAGCCTTGGAGAATCCCGTAGCAGGGATAGTGTTCTTTCCGCGCTTGCTGGGCAGCTCGTTGTTCGGGGCTCCGACCGCCGCCCTCGTGTGCGGTTCCCTGCTGGCCTGTTTCGCCCTGGTGAGCCTCCTCCTGATCTACAGGGACAGAAGGTTGGGCGAGTATCCGTTCTGGATATCTCTTCTTTTGTTCTTTCCTGATACTGGCAGCTACCACGCTGGGGCGCCCCGGGTTCGGGTCGGGACAGGCGCTGGCCTGGAGGTACACGACCTTTACTCGCGGTGGTCGGCATCTACGCGGTCTGGCAAAGATGGCGTTCGAAAGAAGATCGAGCATCAGAAGACCGAGCGTTGGCATCGTATCGCTCGTCGCTTTGTCCGGGATCGTGCTGCTGAGCGCCGCCTCTTCCTACCCGAGCGGAATTAGCATAGAGCGGTTTTCACAATAGAAGAGCTCATGGTGCCCCATAGCCACGGTGCCTAAAGAAGCCGCGGGCGTCCTCCCCCGTCACCGCCGACAGCGCCATCCCGGTCGGTTCCACCAACGCTTCGAAGGTCCTCGCCTTGGCTTTCCTCAAGGTCCCTCGTGATCTTCGAGAAGGCCTCCTCTGTGGGGCTGAAGCCCGGCGAGCAGGAAGGGAGAAACACCAGCGAGCACCAGCGCCCCTCGATCGGTTCCCTCACCTTACGCATCTTGTGCACCTGCAGGCTGTCCATCACCACGATCTGCCCCCACTCTAGGGTCGGGTAGAGGAAGAGTGCTCGACGCAGAGCAGGAAAGCCTCCCCGTCGGCCGGTCCCTCGATGCTCATAGACGCCCCCATCTCTTCCTGAGTGGTCGAGGGGATGGGCGTGACGTTCTCTTTCCAGCCCTTGGGAGCCTTGCCCAAGGTTCTCTGGCCCCTGGGCGCCCTCGCGTACAGCGGCACCATGCGTACGCCGGTCGAGCACTCGTCCGCGAAGGCGAGCCTCTTTCTGATCTACCCCACTCGGGCGCTCCCGCCAGGCGCCCCTGGGCCCCTCCTCGCGCTCGGGGGCACCCGGCGTCTTTTTTTGCGCGTCCACCCCAGCTCGGTGCGGGTCGCCCGGCTCATCGCCGGAACCGACACCCTAACGCTCCGCTTCCGCTCCCACAGCTCGCAGCGGCGCTCCAGGGTGGCCTCGTCATTGGCCTCCAGCTGCGCCCACAAGGCGCGCTCATCCTCGTCGGTGGCGAGGATGATGCCGGGTGTCCTCCCCGGAGAAGAGGGCCTCGGGGCGAGGCCCCGCCCCTCGCGGCGGAGCTTGAGGTAGCGTTCGATGGTCGAAAGGGAGATCCCGAAAAGGGCCACCACTTCCTTGCGTGGGAGGCCCCGATCCACCGCGCCGAGCACCCGTAGTAGCCCGAGATTCTTCGAGTACGCATTCATGACCCACGTTTTAGTAGGGTTCAGTATTTACAAAACGCTCTAGGTAGCAACGAAAAGTTACCCAGGGAAAGAGCGGCGTTTATCCTTTCTACGCACGAATCCCAACCCGACGAGGCCTTAACGGAGAGCCTCAACCCTCGCGCCAGGGTGCGCCCCCGCTTTGCAGAGGCTCGGCTACAACGTCTTCTCCGAAGAGCCGCGAGCGCGAGGTTTGGCTCCTCAACTCTCCACCCTACCTCCCGTCGGGTCCTCCACCTCGTCCAGCATAGAGACCATAAGCACGGGCGCCAAAGGCGGCGCCGAAAGTAGACCAAAAACCAGTCCGTCGCCGTCCGCAAAGGAGCGACCTTCATAAGGTTGCCCCGGGTGGGCCGTGGATTCCAACAACGAAAGAGCGGCGGGCGGGGTCTACGTCGACGTAGACGGCAAGCCTTTCCCCGCTTTCTAC
Source organism: Rubrobacter sp. (assembly GCA_019247245.1). Taxonomy (GTDB): domain Bacteria; phylum Actinomycetota; class Rubrobacteria; order Rubrobacterales; family Rubrobacteraceae; genus Rubrobacter_F. The sequence continues at coordinate 2,885 of JAFAPF010000351.1, forward strand.
GGAACGTACAGGCCGGACGTAGCGAACTCTTCTGGCATCCCGGCATACAGGTACTCCGGGTTCGAGCGGTTCATACCCATCTCCGAGATCGGGGCCAGCGCCCACGAGCTATCGCTCATCGCTGTGACAGCCGACGGGGAAGGGTACCACCAACCCGACCGGAAGGTGGCCCTCGGAATAAAGTGAGTAGGAGAGAGCCTATCGCGTTCTCAAAGGCGCGCTCCTAAGCCGGCCTTGCGTTAAAGCGGTTCATCGCGGCTTCGGGGCCGGACTCTATCACGGCCTCGACCGCGTCGGCCGCTCGGAGCACGGCCTCTTTGATCACCTCCTCCATGCGGCCGAGCACGTAGTCGACCGGTGCGACACCGACCGGCGGACGCCCGATACC
>JAFAPF010000357.1 GCA_019247245.1 Rubrobacter sp.
CGCTAATAAGAGCCGCGTAGATATTCTCTGCTTTGGCCATCCTCGCAGAGCCGGCCTATAAACAAGGCAGGGTTTCTTCGCAGAAGGGAGATTTTCCAGCTGTCTCAAAACTCACCAACAAACATATACATCAGTGGAACACCACACAGAAGGTTGCCTCAAGAGCGCTATTGACGCTAGCGAGTTTTCTCTTTAGTGGTCTGCTCTCCGGAGGTGGTGCTACCTTTGCCAATAAGGTCAGTAGATAACAACATCGGAGGACGTGTTTGTTGGGAGAAGTCGAAGTCATGCAGTAGATCCCCTAATTCAGAAGCGTTCTCCCGCACATCCGGCCTTGGGTCGGGACGCCCATCCGTCTTCGGGTCGAGGCGTTGACCACTCAAGAAGAGATCCTCGACCAACTTCGCGTATGCATCGAAGCTCAAGGTTTGGTGGTCTATATATCCCTGCTTGGCATAAGGACTTATTACCAACCCTGGTACCCTAAGGCCGTAGCCGTTCTCGTCCACTTTGGGAGGGGGTACGTGATCGTAGAAGCCGCCCCAATCGTCCCATGATAGGAAGATGGCCGTGTTCTCCCAGTCTGGTCCGTTCATCACCGCGTTGATCAAACTCGTTACGTAGCGCTGCCCGTCACTGACCAAGCCCGGTGGATGCTCGCTGACCGCGTTGGAAGGTACTACCCACGACACCGCTGGCAGCGTCCCTTCCTTGGCCTGCGCGTAGAAGTTGTCGACCGATTGGACGTTGTCGAGTTGGCTATCGTTCTTGACCGTGTCGAAATAGGGCAGCGGGTTCCAGATGCCAGGTGTCTTGGCGTTCTGCTTCGGCGCGACGCAAGAGACTGCCTCGTCGTCCTCGCAGTCCGGCTCGGTGCCCTCGACGACGTAGTAGCCCCAGCTTACGTCGTTCTTGTGTAGCAGATAGGTGAGGTCGGTCCAAGCGTAGTCGGGAGGCGTAGGATTCTTCCCCTTCGCTTTTGCCTGCTTGGCTTCGAAGTCGGGGGGATTTCCCGGGTTCTGCAACGCGTTCGTGCAGCTGGAGGGCTGATCTTGCTTGGTACAGTGCGCCGACCACTCTGAGACCATGAACAGGTGAGCGGGCAAGCTCCATGAAGCGTTCGGCTCGAACATGCGATCTTGCAGCACGAAGTTCTTGGCGTATGCCCAATAGTTTGGGATCTCCTGCTCGTTGTGGTAGCCCATCACATCTGGGGTACCGCTACCCTGAGCGCATGCCGGATTATTGGGATCCGTGCAACCCTTTTGAGCATTCTCGGCCTGCCGGATGAAACCGTCCATCTTGCCGCCGTTTATATCGGCAGTGGCCGCGCTTTGGCCGTGAGGTCCACCATGGTTGAGGTCAGCCGTGTCGTGAAACGGTTTGACACAGTCCTCCTGCGCCTTTGGGTCGGGCACGCAGACGGTAGATGTGCCATCTTTCATGGGTATACCATCTGCTCCTGGGTAGGTGCCGAAGTAGCTATCGAACGAGCGATTCTCCTGCATGATCACTACGACGTGCTTGATCTTCTTGCGGGCATCAGACAGCGTGACGGCGGTGCTCGTCGAGCCATTCCTTTTCGTAGCCGCACCTTCCCCTTGGGGGGTAGACAGCTCGCTCGTGGATGTCGTCGCGGACCCTGCACCCTGATTGGAGCCGCTGCAGGCAAAACAAATTACGGCTAAGAAGAGCATCTGGACGACAGCTAAGCACCTACCTTTGGTCAATTGCATCTCTGCTTTTCAGGGTATGTGCCAAGGCGCTTCATTTCGGAATTCTATCCCTCCGGTTGTACGGGGAACATTAGAGCGTGTTTGGTAAGGGTGAGGGTCAAACCTTTTTGACGTTCTTCTATTGTACGAAGAGGACCTATCTCTGACGGCTCTCTCTAATAGAAACGCTTCGAGAACTGAGGAAGCAACTACGCAAAAACAGTCCGTAAGGCGCTGTTACCCTATAAAAGAAGTAGATTTGGCTTCTTCAAGTCTAACCCTATCACTTACCAAACAGGCTCTTAGACATCGCTGCGCTCCTCTCCGCTTAAGTATGATGTCCCCCAGCATTATCATTACCGGCTTTTCGTATCGCAGTCTTAAAGCATCTGGGCCCTCATCATCCCGGGACCTCTTCCCCCCTCCTGATCGGAGCTGGACGGCGGCTGCCACAGCTCCTGCGAAACCTGTTCGCAGTTGTCCTGCACCCAGTTGGTAGACTCGTTCTGCCCGCTACTTAGAAAACCTTCTAGGGCTTGCTGCTGACCAGATGGTGGGGAGGAGGCATATTCAGACATCATCTCTCCCATGCGCTCCATGTCCGGGACCAGGAAGAATCGCACGGTCCCTTCGTCCACCAGACTAGTAACCTCATCGCTAGTAATGACCGGATGTCCACCGGTGAAACCGCGACGGTGGTGACCCGAGGATACGCCACCCCTACGAGCCGGTCCCAGCTCCTTCCGCCGTCCGAGCTCTTAAAGAGCCCCTCATCCGACGTACCGACATATAGGGCCTCCGGGTCGTTATGGTCAACCGCCAAGCACTGGGCGCCGCATTCTTCCAGGGTTAGCTTCACTCCACCGTTCTCAACGATAGCTACGGCGCTAGTCGCGGCCGTATACAAACGGATCACCCCAGGTTCACCTTATCCTTTCCAGAGAGCGGAAGCGTCAGTCTTCCGTGATCTCTCGCACGCTTAAGGCGGGAAGAACAGTCGCCCCAAACCCATCGTAGAGCCTGTACCAAGTTCCCACACCAGAAGCATAGCACCACCTATAACACCAGAAATACCACTAACCAACAATGCTGCCAGGCGATCCGCACTCATACCGCTGGTGTCACTCCTATGCCCCTACGAAGCGGTAGTCGATAGGCTCTATAATTGGCACTGCCGATACGATAGCGCTACCATAAGTACCGACAGGAAAGGCTTCATTGCACGAGCCCCTATTTCTTTCTCTCACAGCCTTCGGTGGACCGTTTACTAAGGTACAACTATAGAAACTATCCTAGGCATGTGCCATAGCAAGCTTGCATATGCCTAGGGCCTATCATTGCTTTCAGTTTTCGGAAATGAACAGGTCCATCACCAGATCTGCCAGCGAGTAGGGGTGATCCTTATGGGCACTGAGTAGGTCTGCGCGAAGGTCTCTAAATCGAAGCCGATCCGAGCTATATAGTCACGGTACTTCTCCACGTAGTTGGAGACCTCGTGAGCGCGGAGGGCACCTTCAGCTATCTCGGCTATACCCTCTAACCGCATTATGTCACCTCCCTGGGCGTTGGAGTTGAGGTTTAGATCGACTCGTGGATTCCTGCTGACGTTCTGCAGTTTCTGCCGATCCGGCTGTGAGTAGATCAAGAACGTCTCATCATTCAAATGAACCACACAGGCACCGACTGCGGCTGGCTGTCGGCCTGCACGGTCGTCAACAAAGCGATCTTCTCCTCACGCAGTCTCCTTTGGGCACGCCTCCCAGCCTCGGTCGTGGCCTCGAGCACCGCTTCTCCTTTCGCTACCCGACTTTTGTTCCATAGCTTACCTTACACGGTGCTTTAGCCTCTATACTGACACCCCATCCTCGATGTAGCGGGGGCTTGAGAGATTAAGCGCGTGCTAGAATCGTACTACCGTAAGGAGGGGGGGCACAGATGAAAACGAATATGGAAGACCTTGTGGAGGAGCTGACCGCCGAGATAGCTCGCCTCGAAGGGCAGCGGCGGGCAGCAGAGGTTGAGGCCGAACGGGCCACAGAAAGGCTCAAGGAGCTAAGCGCCCGGAGAGCTGCCCTGGCTCCCGGCGCTTCCCCAGGTGAAAAGGTCGCCGGAGAGTTGGCTGCACTGGTTGCGGCGCTAGATTTGGAGTCTGCAGCACACTCTCGCACGCGAGCCATCGCCCAGGACGCCGCCCGAGAGCTCGATCGCCTCATCTTAGAGACTGAGGTTCGTCACTGGGAAAAAGAGAAGCATCTGGCCCGAGAACGCTACGAGACGCTCTGCAGAGAGCGCTACGCCCTCGATAGGGAAGCCGAGAAGGCCATGGCTGGCCTCGTCGAGCTCCTCGACCAGCTGGAGGAACTATATGCCGAGCAGGTTCGCGTCGCTGCCGATGCCGAAGACTTCTCCCCTGCTCAGCAAGACCCACGCGCCACCATAGAGCAGTGGTTGTTGAGGAGGCTCCACCACTGGCTGACCCACGGGAGCCTCGAGAAATACGATACTTCGCTCCCCGAACTGGATCCTCTAACGTTAAGGCCAGAATCTGATGAGGAAGCTTATTAAATGCTCAGGAAGAAGTGCGTTCGGTTAGCTGTTTCGTTTAGCGGTGCCGCTTACCACCGAATGGCCCTGCAGCCAACACTCCACCAGCCATGAGCAGGTACCGACCCCTTGCGCTAGAGCCAGCTGCGGCTTTTAAAGACGAGGTAGAGAGTTAAGGAAACCAGCGCCATGAGCGCCAAGGCGAAGGGATAACCCAAAGGCCACTGCAGCTCTGGTATGTACTCGAAGTTCATCCGATAAATGCCCGCCACCAACGTAGGGATACATAAGATCGCCGCTCAGCCACTGATCTTCTTCAGCTCGTCGTTCTGGCGTATGCCTATCAAAGGCAGGTTCACGTTCAGGATGTTGTTCAGCAGCTCCCGGAAGCCCTCGGCCCTGGTAGTGGCTCCAAGCCGATTGATAGAATCAGGCAATGGTTGCTCGAGTCATCATCTGCTAGCACTGCGACACTGAAAACATCGTCAAGAACGCCAGGGCTCCTAACGGTAAACAGAAACTTCTGGGAGGTGTATCGGGCGGTGATTCCCGAGAAGAGCGCCACGAGGGGGTGGGTAAGGAGAGTGGGGATTTGGCGCATGTGGAGAAGAGGTGTAACAACACTTT